>JAXJVZ010000248.1:0-1993 GCA_036308285.1 Agathobacter sp.
AAATTAATCTACTTACTTTGCCTTTTCCAAAATCACCTTTCATTGCTTCACTTCCTTCCTTTTTGAGCCATTGGGGACGGGGTTTTCTGGCGTGGGGAACAATCGGCCAGAAAACTCCGTCCCCAATAGCTTCAATGGCTTGCTAAATAGTCCAGCTTCCAAACTGTACTGCTTGTGGATTATCCTTATGTTGGCCAATAATTTTCTCCATCCAAATCATGTCGTACCATGTATCAAATTTGTATCCGCTTTTATGAAATGTTCCTACCATGCTAAAGCCCATCATCTCGTGGAAACACTTACTTGCGTTGGTAAGATGCGGGTCATTTTCTTTTGCAACGGCTATGCAGGCGTTCATGTTTAGAATTCCCATTTCTTTTAAGGACTTTTCTAATATCTCGTATAACATTCGCCCAATTCCATTTCCTCTTACATCTTGCTTAATGTAAATAGTTGTCTCAACCGCCCAGTCGTAGGCACGTCTGCCCTTAAAGGATGTTGCATATGCGTAGCCTAATATTTCGCCGTCGGCTGTGGCTTTTATGTATGGATATTTTGATATTATTGCCTTAATTCTGCTTGCAAATTCTTCTACTGTTGGCACCTCATATTCGAATGAAATCGCAGTGTTTTCTACATATGGAGCATATATCTTTAAGAGTTCTTTTGCATCTTCTATTGTTACTTTTTCTACTTTTATGTTCATATTTTTTCCTACCATTGGGGACGGAGTTTTCTGGCTTTTTTTACTGTCCCCACTGACCTTGCATAAACTGTGTTTGACTAATTGTTTGCTCTTTTGTATATTTCCTCAATGTGAATCAATGTTGTATTTAAAACTTGTACACTAACATCACCGGGCTTTTTCTTAATCTCATTTATTGTTGCATCTACAACACTTACGACTGGAAGTGTAAAACGCTGGCAGACCATATCCCAGATAATATGCTCTGTATTGGCTGTAATTGCTGCGATTTCTGCTCCGGCGGCTCTTAGATTTTCAATAGCTTTCTATCAGATAATACGCTAACCGGTCATAGTCTTTTTCAACTAATGCCCTGTCATGAAGCGTCATATTAACACTGTCGATTACAATTTCAGGATAAACTGTTTGTCCTTGTTCGCGCTGGGTTTTGTCAATTAATACTGGCACTATCCTTCGCCCTCTTACTATTTGCTAATTATATCACAATATAAAACCACGGTGGACATCAACTGTTATTGCCGGCGCTTTAATGTCTTTAACTATTGAAGTACTTCAATTATTTGTATTCCGCGCAACAGATATCAATGATTTGATTATGAACACACTTGGTGCTCTTGTTGGATATCTTGCAGCAAAAGTTATCATTAGAAAATCCTGGGATAATGGTAAGGACAATAGAGATATTCTTAAATTAATGGTTATGATTATTATAAATATTTTAGTTGTTATTTTCGTTAACAATCCACTCATGACAATTATACTTCGCACACTCGGAATGATGTAATATTAATGGGCAGGCTGTCTTTTTTTGACAACCTGCCCTTTTTCATCCTAAATGGCTTAAAGCTTTATGTTTATCGTACTGATTGCAACACCAACAATACCAATGGTCGCTACTGTTATATCAATACAATATGGTATTCCTATCCAAACAGATACAATGCTGTATATCAAAAAAGCAAGTGCAAAGTACCCGAATCTTTTCATATGCTCAAGCGCAAATATCTTTCTTCTTTCTGCACCCGCTTTCTTTGCTTCTTCATAACTCGTGCCATTATACCAGTACACATATTGCGTCTTATATATGATAAAAGTCAGAATAAAACAGCCAATTATCATAATATTATCAATAACTGCTATAAGAATCTGCGTAGATGTTTTTGGCAAAAATACACATGCAAAACAGGCTAGGCAAAAACCAATCAGCCAAATAAAAAATCCCTTATAACTTTTTCTATACTCCTCCATATTCACACCTTCTTTTTCAATATAATTCTGCCAGTGGCT
>JAXJVZ010000249.1:0-3326 GCA_036308285.1 Agathobacter sp.
GCAACCTTATCCTTAACTGTAGCCTGATGTGATTTCTGTTCGTCAGACCAGAGATTTGCCTCCACCTTCCTTCAGATTCCCCTCACGTTAATCATAGTTGTTGCTATGAATAGGACACCCTTGGTCTTGGCTATATCCTTCCCACTACTAGGGCGGATTTGGGACTCTCACCCATTAGAAACGTGCGCCGCAAGGCGCACTAAGAAAAGGCCTCCTATGATTTATTTTATCATAGGAGGCCCAATATTTTACCTGCTAAATTTCTTCTTTTTTAATATACCAAGCATTCCAAATCCGCATGCAAGCATCATAACATATAAAGTCATGTCAGCATCTCCAGTCTTTGGTGTAGTTGCAGGTTTTGTCTCAGGTTTTGCTTCTGGTGTAGTTGTAGGTGTAGTAACTGCTGGGGGTTCATTCTTTGGTGTCTCTGGCTTTACAGCAGTTCTGTCTACATTATCATATACGAGAATGTATTTAGATGCATGCTTAAAGTTAAGCTTAACCTTACCTTCTTCATCGACCTTTGCAGCCTCAATCAATTCAACCTCACCATTATCCTTATACCAGTAAAGATTTACATACTGATTTTTCTTGTCTTCTCCTACATTAAGAGTAAGTGTTGCATCAAATCCAAATTCGCCATCATGCGTAAGTGCAATCTGCATTGAATCTTTATTTCCCTTTGTAAGTTCCTCAAGAACTTTATCAGAAGCCACATCAACATCAACAGTAACCTCGAGGTTAATTTCCTCTTTTGAAATACTATCAATATCTTTACCATTGATTGTCCATGAGTAACCGTTCATATCGAATCTCACATCTACATCCTTGCCTTTTGCAGCCTCTAAGATTTCTGTTGGAATAACAGTTGCAACCTTATTATTATCAATCATAGAAATAACAACTTCATTGTTCTTCTTATCTGAACTCTGGTCAATAGCTGTAATCTTATTAACAGTATCATTAATATCTTCTGTTGATAATTCTACAGGCTCCTTTATCTTAGAAATGACTTCACCTTTCTTTATTACCTTGTTGCAACCTTTACAGCAAATATCTCCTGTGTAACCATCCATTAATGATGTGGCAAATACTTTACCATTAACATATGTACCACCTACATGATTATCTGCATCTGTGTACTCTAACGACTTAGTTGCTCCACATATTACACATTGGCATTTCTTAATACCGGATTTCTTACATGTTGCTTCAGAAATAATTTCCCACTCGCTCCAGCTATGAATACACTCATTTGTTACAATGTATTGACCATCTCCATCAACATCAACAACATTTATGAAATTTTCTGTAAAAATCTGGTCATCCCATTCTTCCTTAAAGCCTCTAGCCCAGCCTTCTGAAACATAATCTAACTTGCCAGTAGCTACATCAATTTTATATACATATAAGTACTCTTCGTAGAATCCATCAGCATCATAAGAAGCTTCAAAGATATTCTTGTCAATAAACTCTGTAAAATCAGTTGTTCCCGGACAATTACTCAACTTATAATATACGTATTTTCCTGTATATCCAGCATCTTTAACCATCTTGTCGACAGAATTGTCTGTTCCTCTTGCAAGAACTGGCTTAAAATCTCCTGATGCATATGTATCAAGATTAAGTCTGAAGGAGAAATCCTCTACATCCATAGCTATCGAATTGAATCCACCTGATTTAGCCTTCTTGATAGTGGATTCTGAAATAACTGTAGTTGAATCACATTGATAAGCAGTAAACTGTGACCATGAATATTCATTAATATTAAAGTTCTGGTTTGCCAATAATTTATCAACAGCATCATCGATTGAATTTACATTTTTTATATCAAACTCTGCATATAAATATTTCTGTTTCTTTCCATCTTCATCAGTATATTCATCTTCCAAAACTAAGATATCATTCGAATCAGAAATAACTTTTAAACTAATATAAATAAACACAACACCATTTACTGTTTTGCCAGTAGAAGAATCTTTGTACTCAATTTGTATGGTAACTTCATCACAATCATCAATTGCTTTAATATTACCATTTTCATCTATTGTAAGCTTTTTAGGTTCTAAAGAATTAAACTTAATATTTGACAAATCAGCTTTTGTCACAGGCTTTCCTTTATATGAAAGTCCCAAATCGTCAATAATTGAAGCTGTAGAACCTTCAGTCATTTCACGATTTGATAATGTGAATATGTTCGCTTCATTATATGGATTACCCCATCCATCTAAATCTTCAGGCATAACCTCATTATCCCACTGTGCATAGAAAATAAGATCTTTGTCTTTTATTACATATGATTTACAAGCGGTAACGTCCTTAAATGTAACAGGATTGCCAGCCGAATCTAAAACAAGCTGATATGAACCCTTTTCTCCATTTGTTCCTTCATACAAATACCACTTTGTAATAGCTTTATATCCTTGTCTTGCAAAGTTTACAAGTTCACTTCCCATCGCATCATTTGTGCAATGTCCTGGAAGCACCATTGTGCATGAACGATTCTCTACATCTGTATATGCATATGTAGGAGTTCCATTGTTCCAGTCCTGAACATATTTTTCCTGGAATTTAGCTTTATCTCCCGCAATAATGAATACATTGTAAATCTCGTTCCATATTGGAGAAACAAAATATTCTCTATTTACATCTAGGTTTGAATCTACTGTATGTTCATACATTTGTTGCGTTGTATCAAATTTTGCAATCTGTATTGGACCATCTACTCCCCAATAACAAAGTTCCCAGCCTTTAAAATATTTTGAGTATGTAGCTGGAATATTAACATTAGTACGCTCACCTAATTTTTCACCAAAATTATACATTCCATTCCAATAGAAATTTCCAAGGTCAGCGCCACCATTTATATTTAATCTGATAAATATATCTTTACCATCTTCTAAATCTGGAATGTTACCCCAACCATTTAATTCATCAGGCATATCTTCATTATCCCACTGTGCGCGGAATACAACATCCTTATTTCCAATAATGTATTTTCTACAATCATCAACTGTGTTAAAAGTAATTGGATTACCATTTGAATCTAATGATTTATTGTATGAACCATTTTCCCCATTTGTACCTTCGTATAAGTACCAGTTTGTAATGGCAGTGTATCCATCTCGTTTGAAATTATATATTTCATTACTCCAACAATCATTAATTGAAAGGCCTGAAATAACCATTCCTAATCCCATATCATTCTCATGATTAAATTCTTTATAAACTGGATTATTATTCTGATCCCTATAATCCAGAACTTTCTCTACAAAAGTTGAATTATTTCCCGCCGCAAAAATAACATTATGAACTTGTTTCCA
>JAXJVZ010000250.1:0-2160 GCA_036308285.1 Agathobacter sp.
ATTCAGATCAGAACTATTGCCATGGATTTCTGGGCATCGCTTGAGCACAAGATATATTATAAGTTTGAGGGACATGCGCCAGAGTATATCAGTCGTGACTTAAGAGAGTGTGCAGAAATCGTATCAAATCTTGATGCCAAAATGCTTCAGCTTAACAAGGCTATTTTGGAAGCCAAGGAACAACAGGAAGGTTTAAAGGAATAATTTACATATGAATATTGTTAATGTTGAAAATATTACAAAGTCATATACAGGAAGGAAGCTTTTTTCTAAAGCTTCCTTTTATGTGCAGGAATATGAGAAAATTGGAGTAATTGGAATTAACGGAACAGGTAAGTCCAGTCTTCTTAAGATTGTTGCCGGACTTGAGGAAGCTGATGAGGGTACAGTCACAAAGGCAAATAATATTGTTATAGGATATCTCCCTCAGAATCCTGATTATGATCCTCAAAAGTCAGTTATGGATCAGGTTATGAGTCAGATTATACAGACTAATCTGGATCATGATATGAAGTGGAGCTTAGAGAGTGAGGCAAAGTCCCTGCTTACCCGATTTGGAATATCTGATTTTAATCAGCCAACAGGAGAGCTTTCGGGTGGTCAGAGAAAAAGGCTTGCACTTGTGGCGGCTGTATTAAAGCCTTGTGATGTTCTTATAATGGACGAGCCAACAAACCATTTGGATTATGAAATGGTAGAATGGCTTGAAGCATATCTGCGGGGCTTTAAGGGTGCAATTATCATGGTTACCCATGACAGATATTTTCTTGACAGTGTATGCAACAGAATTGTGGAAATCGATAAGGGAAACATTTATAGCTATGATACAAACTACTGCGGTTTTCTTGAAAGAAAAGCAGCAAGAGAGGATAGCCAGAGGGCAACTGAGAGAAAACGCCAGTCAATACTCAGAAAAGAAATTGAGTGGATGCAAAGAGGTGCAAGAGCCCGTTCAACAAAGCAGAAGGCCCATATCCAAAGATATGAAGCATTAAGAGACCAGAAAGGTCCTGAGATTGCTGATAAACTTGAGCTTAGCTCGATTTCTACAAGAATGGGAAGAACTACAATTGAACTTCATGATATTTGTAAGTCTTATGATGGTATAACATGCGTAAAAGATTTTACATATATTTTCTTAAAGAAGGATAGAATAGGATTTGTAGGCAGAAATGGTTGTGGTAAGACAACTCTGATGAAGATGATTGCCGGCCAGTTAGAACCGGATAGCGGCCATATTGAGGTGGGAGCAACAATTAAGATTGGTTACTACGGGCAGGAAGTTGAGATGCCGGTAAATGACAGGGTTATCGATTACATCAAGGATGAGGCTGAGTATGTCAGAACTGCAGATGGATTAGTTTCTGCATCTGCCATGCTTGAAAGATTCCTGTTCCCACCTGAGCAGCAGTACAGCCCTGTATCAAAGCTTTCAGGAGGGGAGAAACGCAGACTTCATTTGCTCAGGATTCTGATGTCTGCACCAAATGTACTTATTCTTGATGAGCCTACTAATGATCTGGATACGGAGACAATGACTATCTTAGAGGATTATCTTGACGGATATGATGGAATTGTAATAACTGTATCCCATGACAGGTATTTCCTTGACAGAGTGGTAAGAAGAATATTTGCTTTTGAAGAAGGTGGAGTGCTTGTGCAGTATGAAGGTGGATATACTGATTACATGCAGAAGCGTCCGCAGAAGTCAGATAATCTTGCAGCGGCTGGCGCTTCAAAGTCGGCAGAAAAGAAAGCCACAGCTTCTAAAGGAGCAGGCGAAGCAGGAGCAAAAACAGACAAAACAGGTGACTTAGCTTCGGAAGAGATAAAAAGCTCAAAGGATACCTGGGGACACCAGAAGAAAATCAAATTTACTTACAAGGAACAGAAGGAATACGAAACAATTGAGCTGGATATCGAAGAGTTAGAACTGAAAATAGAAGAGCTTGACAGACAGATGCTTGAGAATTCAAGCAATTACAGTAAGCTAAGCTCCATCACCCAGGAGAAGGAAGAGACGGAAGCCTTACTCATAGAGAAGATGGAGCGTTGGGAGTACTTAGAGGATTTAGCCCGGCAGATTGCAGCCCAGTAACTAGTACAACTGTTTTTAATTAACCAGACTTTCTTGCTTGCCTATTTCCATGAGAGCGCTGC
>JAXJVZ010000251.1:0-8000 GCA_036308285.1 Agathobacter sp.
ACAGTGTAATCAGAATCGCTCCAACACTTCCACCAATGGAGGAGTTAGAGAAAGCTGCTGAGGTATTTGTTATCGTAACAAGACTTGTAAGCGTAAATAAGCTTCTTGAGGCATAATTTAGTGTAAAAAAGCTCTAATTTTAGTAAATTAGAGCTTTACCTGACATAGTACTTTTGATATAATAATTCTGTAAATTATGTTTTAAATAGAACAAATTTTTATTGGGTGAGGGTATAAGATATGGGATTATTTGGTTCAAAAGAAAAACAGATTGAATTATTAAATGCAAAAGAAGAAGAGTTCAATGCAAGAATTGCGAAAATCAAGGATAATGTTTCATCATTATCTGATGCAATTGGTGAAGTGAGTGGACAGGTCGAGCAGGTTGCTGATGACTCACGTACTGTAACTGAGATTATGGATGCAGTTACCTCTTCTTTCCAGGAGATGACATCGAATATTAATGAGATTTCTGATGTTATGTCTGATATGGAATCATCTTTTGAAGGAATGAGTGATGAGGCTAAGGATGGTGCTGATTATGCACAGAACAGCAATAATGAAGCCTATAATATCATGAAACGTTCTGAGGAAGAGCGTAAGGAAGTAGAAGAGAGAGCAAATGCAGTTGAGATAGCTCTTAAGGATAAAATTGAACAGTCCAAAGAGGCTGAGAAGATTCTCGACCTTACACAGGACATTATGGCAATTGCCAACCAGACAAACATGCTTGCGCTTAATGCTTCAATTGAGGCAGCAAGAGCTGGTGAGGCAGGTAAGGGATTCGCAGTAGTAGCTGATGAGATTACAAAGCTTGCAGCCAGATCTGCAGAGACTGCTAATCAGATTAAAGAGATTTCAAGCGCAGTACTTAATGCAGTATCAGGACTTGCACAGGAATCAGAGAACGTTGTTGCGTTCATGAAGGATAAGACAATGGGAAGCTTTGAAGAGCTTGTAGAAGTTGGAAGAAAATATCAGGGTGATTCTAAGATCATGTTTGATAAGATGCAGGATTTCTCAGATGTTACTCAAAACCTCTTAAAGCAGGTTGCAGAATCTACAAGAGCAATTGAGGCAATAAAGGGAGCTTCTTCAGAATCAGCAGATGCGGTTTCAGATATTGGAGATAAGATGACAATGATTTCAGATACGATTTCTGAGATTACAGTAGCAAATGAAGATAATAAGCAACAGGCACAGCTCCTTGCTGAGGAGCTGTAAAGCCCCTTAGCTGAGAGTTTTATGATGCATGCGGAGTGTACTTTTTAAACGGTACACTCTTCTTTTTTTGTCTGCAACGATTTTTGGATGATTAATGAGGAAAAGAATCTGCTGTACTGTAAGATCCAGTATCTCGTCTGTAGGCTGTATAATTAAGTCAACATACATCTGGCTTGTAATAAGGCTCTGAGTTGGTTCATAACCCATTATGAGAAGCTTGGATGTATCGTATAACTTAGAAGAGTAAATAATGCAGTCAATAAGAGTGCTGGTGAGAGTAGGGGTTGTGGTAAGTATTGCCTCACACCCTGCAGTCATAATCTGATTTATTAATATACTTGGATCATATCTGTGTGGATTGTCTACAGCAAAGAGCAGGGATTCGTTAAAATCGTTGTCACCAATAACCGCAAGAGCATCCTTATAGCTTCTTAAACATTCCTGAGTGTGGGTATTGTCGAAGCTGGAGTATACGAATGCAATTTTCTTTTTGCCTAAATTAGAGCATGAAATAATACCCTGATAGACGGCTGAATAGTCGCTTTCAAGGATACATGTTCTGTCGCAGCCTTCCGGCTCTGTAAACAGAAATACAACGGGCTTGTCAGTAGGTACGACATCGCTGATTTCTGAATAGTTTGTTGCAGAAGAGATGACAACGATTGCATCTGTTATTTTAGAAAAGTGTTCGAAACATTCGCGTTCTACTTCTATATTGCCACCTGTTGTCTGTATTATGCTTCTGCAATCTCTTTCAGAAAATTTATATGATAACCTGTCAAAGAAATCATGCTTAGATAGAATAGAGATACTTTGTACAATAATACCAACAGTATAATATGTTTTATTATTCTCCATTGTAAAAACCTCCTAATATAGTTCTATTATAAAACTAAATTATAAAAAAAGCTATTTACAAATTAAAAAAATAGTGTATTATTAGAAATATCTTTTTTTACTATTTTGCATATGACACATATGCAGAATATCTTTTTTCAAAAATGACCATGTCGGTCATATTTTCCAAATTACATAATTGAATCTGCATATGTATACCAGATAAAACTATAATTTTGTGTACCGCAATGAGCGGAGAAAGGATACATATGAAAGAAATATTTCAGGAATACGGTGGAGTTTTAATTACAGTTGTTGCAATTTTAGCAGTTATTTTAGTTATCACAGCAGTTATTGGAAGCAATGCATCCAGTCCTATTGGACAAGCATTTACAGGACTTATCAATAATTTTGTAAGTCAGGCAAATGCCAATGCCGGAATATAATCACAAAGAGAGGTTTTAGCTATGGAACTTGGGAAAGAATACTTTGGTCCGCTTTGGGATTTTATCTCGTGTAATGAGATTACAGATATTGATTATAACGGAAGGGAAATCTGGCTGACAGACATCTACAATGAGAGATTCAGGGCAAGTCAGGAATTTGTTGATAAAAATATGACACAGGGTTTTGTGGAACAGTTTACCAGCAGAATTGCAAATGTAGTAAGCCAGCAGTTTAATAAGAGAAATCCTGAGTTAGAGGCAGAGACGAGTGAACTTCGAGTGACGATTTTGCATGAGTCTGTAGCAAAATCGGGCAGAAGCATAAGTATAAGAAAGACGCCTCCGTTAATCAGATTAACAGCTGCATCTGCAATAAGAGAAGATTTCTGTAGCAAGGAAATGCTTGCAGTTTTAATCAATTGTGTACTGACTCAGATGAATATAACATTTTGCGGAATGCCAGGAATAGGAAAGACTGAATGTCTTAAGTTTTTCTCACAATTCGTTCCACCTAACCAGCGAGTGATTACAATAGAGGATACTATGGAGATTCGATACTCGGAGACAAATCCGGGAAAAGACTGTATTGAGATGAAAGTAAGTGAAGATACTTTTGGATATGCAGATGCAATTAAATCGAGTCTTCGTCTTAATCCTAAATGGATTATGTTATCCGAGGCCAGATCCAAGGAGGTCAAGTACCTTCTTGAATCCTGGTCAACCGGTGTTAGGGGGATGACAACGCTTCATACAGATGATGTCAGAAACATACCAGATCGTATATTGAATATGTTAGAAAACAGACTTGATGCAGACAGAATGGAGAATGATATTTATCAGGCATTAGATGTTGGAATTCTTATAAGGAAAGGAAGAAAGGAAAATGGTGCATCCTACCGCTATATTGACCAGATGTGTTTCTTTATAAGAGATAAGGGTGTCAACAGCATTGTAATGGCGGTATCAGATGGTAAATTTATACTGGATAAGCTTCCTGAACCAATTGAAAGGAAATTTAAGAGAGCAGGGATTGAAGATGCGTTTTATTGCCAGATATTAGAAGATGAACTTAAGAAATCAAATAAGGAGGATAGTGTAGCATGATATATGCAGCTGTACTGTCAGGTGTATACTTCCTGCACCTGATTCTCAAAATGTCGTGGTGGGCAACCGCAATAGTCGGTGTTTATGCACTTTTGATGATAAATGTACATAAAAAGAGTTACATGAAACAGCTCTATCAGACCGAAAGATTTGAGAGTACTTCTTTATATATTGATACGCTTTTGTATGCATTTGTAAAAGAGGGAAAGATTCTTATGGCATTTGAAGATGTATATAATACCCTGGAGGATGGGATTCTCAAGAATACTGTAAATAAGGCCATTTCCCATATGAGAATGACTTTCGATGAGACAGAGATTCTAGGAGATTCTCTAAAGTATATTGAGGAAGAATTTGACTGCCGGAGAATAAAAAATGTGCATGAATTCATGCTGCATGTGGAGTATTACGGTGGCGATATAGAAGGTCCGGTCGGATTGCTTTTGGAAGATAAGAGCAGGTGGGAGCAGAGAATTAAAATTGCGATTGCAGAAAGAAAAAAGATGTTTACGGATGTTATTATGTCAGTTATCGCTTCGGTATTAATCTGTGGAATAATACTATATCTGCCGATTATGAATGTTGATATAAGTACGAATATTGTTTCACAGATTCTTTCAATAGTTGTTATTGTGCTGGATGATTTAATTATTCTGGCTGCGCAGAAGTATCTTGCACCAGACTGGCTGGTGATTGATTCCTTGGAAGATGAAGAGATTATGACTAAAAAGATGTTAAATCATATTAATTATGATGAGAAAAAAGAAAAGAAGCTATCATTTATTCTTGCTGTGATTCCAACCTTATTAACAGTATTTTGCATATATAAGCAGAATAAATGGGGAATCGCTTTTTCGGTTCTTGGAATTCTTTTTATGCTTAATCAGCACAGAATAGGACATTCGTTAGCAACCAAAAATCTTATAAAATCCGTAAAAAGTGATTTCCCAAGATGGCTTATGGACCTGGCATTATTATTGCAGAGCGAGAATGTTCAGGTTGCAATTATGAAATCGAGAAATCACGTTCCGGGAATTCTTAAAATGGATGTAGAGAAGCTGGTCAGCCAGCTTGAAATGGACCCGGAATCGGCTGATCCGTTTCACAGATTTTTGAAACATCTTCATTTGCCAGAGATTCATGCTGCTATGGGAATGTTATTTGCAATATCAATAGGCAATAATGCCAGAGCAGATAAGCAGATTAATGAATTGATTTCAAGAAATTTGGAAATGATGGATGTGGTTGATACGCAAAGGCTTCATGATATGAATAGTGGATTGTATCTGTTATTCCTTGCACCTGTATTGACTGCCTCAATAAAGCTGCTTACGGACATGGCAGTATTCCTTCTTACATTTATGCAGATGCCGGTAATTTAGGAGGTAGTTATAAGTATGAGTCAGATAATGAAAAGCTTTATGGGCGTATTTATTATGCTTTTTATGACAATTTCGTGTATAGGAATTCTATCGGGATTTTTGAGTGTGCTAGCGGCGCAGGATTTGCATGCAGCAATCATCAGCGAACTTGAGGATAGTGATTTTTATGAAGAGGTGATAAAGGAAAGTTTTGATAAGGCAAAGCAGGCAGGAAGTACACTTACTATGACTCTTTATTATTCAGATAACACTACAAGGGAAATTGGTGAAGGAGATGCAATAAATTTAGATAATATCGATGTTGAAATGGCAAAAGTTAATTTGAAATTTAATATTAAAATTGGGATATTCGCTCTAAATGATGAACATATTTTGAGTGGTTATGCAAGATAGGAGAGAGTATGCAGGTAATTATTGAAGAATATGGTGTGAGTGTTGCAATGCTGATTATAGCTGGAACTGTATTGAAATGTGTTGCAAAATTGCTGTTATTATTGTAAAAAAGTTAAGACTACATTTAACTAAAGATGATGAAAAAATTAGGATGATGAGAAAATGAGTGAAATAATTAAAGAATATGGTGGGATGATTATAGCATCAATTACTACAATTATTTTTTTTGCATTAGTTAGTGGAATCGTTTTTTCAAAGAATGGTTTATTGTGTATGATGATTGCCGTATGGCAGAACGGAGGCTGTTAATTGAAGGAAATATTAAAAACATATGGAAGTATGGTGATAGCAGCTATGGTTGGGCTTTCTTTGATTTACATAATATGCTTTATGGAATTTAAAGATAATTATGGAATACTGGCAATAATAGGTGATATTGCATCTGAACAGGATTCTCAAATATTAATTAATGACAATGAATCGGAGCAATACAGAAATTACAAAAATTCTAAAATCTCGCAGCTTACTCTAAGAGATGATATTGAAATCAAAGCTGGAGAAAAAAATCCTGTGACTGATTGTTTTATTTCTGATGCTGGAGATATAAGAAATGATCATATGGAAATTATTGCAATTGAAGATAGCCAGGGGAAAAACTGTGAACTAATTAATGAGAATAACAAAGATTATTTTTATTTTGAGGAACCAGGGATTTACAGAGTGTATTTTTCTGTGTCAAATGATTATGGAGTAAAGGATTATGGAAGTCTGTATCTGCCTGTGAATAGAAAGAAAGTGACTGGATGAGGAGAATATAAGTGAAAAATATGATAGTTGGAATATTTGGGTGTTTTTTATTAATTTATACAATTATCTTATCACTGAGCATTTACAGTATATCAGTTCGAAGGAATGAAGTGGAAAACTGTCTTGCTTCATGCCTTGAAAGTGCTATGAAGAAATTCTATGAAGAGGATATGTATATGTTTAGAAGAGATAAAACAGTAGGAGATACAGATAATTCTCTTGTTGAAAACTGGTTAGAGGAGGATATTCAGGAAAGACTTAACTCAGACTCCCAGGTTGAAACAACAATATATGTTTGTGATATGGAAAAAGGAATAATTTCAGCAAAGGTTGAGGAAGTATTTGAACTGCCTGCTGGAATTGAGAAGAGAATAAGCTGTACAAAAACGATAATTGCGGATAGGAGTATTTATGAATAAAAAGTATTTAAAATTAATATATGGGATAATTGCAGCTCTAATTATATTATCAGCTGTGATTTTGATTGCCAGGTTCGCAGTCAAAAGAAATAGTGTTAACAAAGAATATAGTAAAGGTAGTGAGAAGGAAATCTGTAAGGTTGTAAAGGCAAATGATTCTGAACTTGCAAAGACAACCAAGAACGAACAGAATAAGGCTGAGAAGAAAGCCGAGTATAGTAAGACAGAAGAAAGGAAGAAAGCAGAGGCGCAGAAGAAAGAAGAGGAACAAAAGAAAACAGAACAGAAGAAAGCAGAAGAACAGAAAAAAGCAGAGGATAAGAAAGCAGCAGAGCAGAAAAAAGCAGAGGATAAGAAAGCTGCAGAACAGAAGAAGACGGAAAATCAGAAGTCTGAAGCATTAAGCAATAATGTGGAACAAAAAGAATCGTCAGAACAGACGGTTACGGTTCAGCAACCATCTCAACCGGCTAAACCTAAAATTGAACCACAATGGCTTTTTTATAAGGGAAAAACAAAGAATGGTCTTGACTCATCAGTAGAGCCAGCAATAAATGAGAAAATCGCTGCGTGGACGAGTTTTCAGATAAGTGATGAGGAAATGTTCAATTGGCTCGATGTGTACTTTAATCAGACACTAGGGATACAGATGGACTATATTAGTGCAGATGGAAATGACAGTTTTCTAGTTCCTGATTTAAATGAATTCCCTAATCATGATGAGTATCTGGATGAAGGATATGATAAGTATTGTTTCTTGGGAATATATACGAAGGGGGAGTACGATGATTATGGAAATCTTATCTGCTATATGTGGGATATCGTCGTCATGTAGGAATACGACATTAGCTAAAAGGACTACATGTATTTTTGTTTTTTTCTTCTGCCTTTTCTTCGCAGTAGCGATTAGTAAAACAAATATATATGCTGGTGAGTTTAATAATGCATACGATTATTATAATTCGTTTGGGAATAATGCATATTTCAAACCTGAATCAGCAACAGAGGGCTATATTTATTTTGTGTCAAAGGGAAATAAATCCACTGCTGGAACAAAATATAAAACTATTGGCTGGCAATTGCAAATTAAAAATAATGATGGAAAATTATTGCAAACTTTATATTTTATGTTAAATGGTAATTTCTTAAAATCGGAAAATATGGTGGTTGTTAATAATTATGAATATAATCTATATAAACTTAAGCTGGGGAAAATGACAAGCAGGTTCAGTCAACAGTCTAAAAAAGCTTTAAATTCAGGCAACTGCCAGCTAATATTCAACGCCTGCATGGTCGTTCAGAAAAATGGTAAAGCTGGAGGCAGTATGAACGATTCTGGAATTACAAAGGGGAAGGTATACACTACATATGATGGAATTGTTGGCGCG
>JAXJVZ010000252.1:0-4974 GCA_036308285.1 Agathobacter sp.
GACATAGCCATATAATCTTTATCTGCTTTCTTACCAAGCTCTGCTGTAAAATAGTCCATAATGCGAAGTACATTATACCAGTACGCATTAATCTCTACAGGCTTTCCATGTCTAGGTGTAGGAAGAATATCCTCATAACGCACATCCATCCATGTAACCTGATCATAACCGCCTCCAGCATGAATTAATCCATCATCATCCATTCCAATGTTGAAATCTGTACCCTTTTCGTAATTGTCTACTATCTGATTCATGACATCCCATGCTTCTTCAACAAATTCCCTGTCATTAGTAGCCTTGTAATACTCATAAATAGCAATCACGAATAAAAGTGCTGCATCTACAGTGTTATACCATGGTTCATTTTTTCCTTCCGGGAAAAGATTAGGCATAAGACCTTTGCTACAATACTTCATAAATGTTCTTAAAATACTCTTTGCTGTCTCAAATTGTCTTGTAGAAATACAACATCCTGTAAGTGAAATCATTGTATCTCTTCCCCAATCCTCAAAGAATGGGAAACCAGCAAGAATAGTTTTCTGGTCAGTAGAAGCCCTGTGTGAAATAAACTGATTAGCTGCAAGAGTAAGGGCTTTTGCAGTCTCATTCTCAAAACCGGCTGCATCAAGAAGCTTCTTACGATACTCCTTAAGCTTATTATAAAGAGTATCAAAATCATCCTCTATATTATCAATTCCATACACGATACTATCTGTTCTATTTTCACCAGCATTACACTTAAATTCTATGTAATGATTTGATGCAGTAGCACCATTTTCAGCTCTTCCATCACAGACATCATAAGCATAATATAGTCTGTCATCATACTCTGTCTCAAAAACTGTAACATTGCCAGTTGTCTTAAGATAAAGCTTCTGTCCGTTAGAAATGATTACATTATCAGAAAAAGTAAACTCCTGAGCCTTATCAAGAATCTGCCCCTTAGGAATAAACTGAAGCTGTGGAATAACCTTAAGGCATACTTCTTTACCTGAACGGTTATTAATTGTATATTTAAGGGCTACTGTATTATCATCACATGAAAGAACAAGACTTCTAGTGATTTCAACACCACATATATCATACCGCCAAACTGGGCAATCATCAACCAAAAATGAAGAAATATATTTATATCCGTCCTCCGGATTCTCATCTCCAAAATTCTGTGTAGAAAGAAAGTATTCCGATTCCCCAATACATAATTTTTCTACACATCTGTGAATCATGTTATATCTGTGATTAGGTGCCTCATCCTTCTTACAGCTCATAAGAAGTGCGTGATCATTTCTGCTGCATGAAAAAGCTGCTGTCATCGAACTAAAACCACCTAAACCATTTGTCATAAGGAAACAATTTTCCTCACTACGCTCAAATGTCTTAAAATCCTGTCTTCCATATGAATAACGCATAATAGTCTCCTTTAAATATATTTATATATTAGTAAGCATCATTCCGCTGTGTGCCTTTACCGATACTGTGCCACTTACTGTTCGATGAATATCAGCCTTTTTATCATCGACTAATACATCCCAGTCACCTTCTGCAAGTTTTATTTCTACATCATCCTCTGATGCATTATATACAACACTAAGTGTGCTGTTTGGTCCGTTAACAATATCAAATGATACAACTTTAGGTGCCACAACCTTAGTATTAGAAACCTTTCCATCCTTCTTCTCATATAATCCTGGAAGGCTCTTTCTAAGTCTGATAAGACCTTTATAATACTCAAATAAGTCGGCAAATAAGTCTCTGTTAGACCACTTAATCATATTAATTTCTGGATCTGAACGGAAACTATTCTCATCTCCCAACTTACTTCTACCAATTTCTTCTCCAGCCTGGAAGAAAATGTATCCCTGACATGTAAAATACATAAATGCAGCAAGCTTATTAAGAGCAACAATATCCTCAAAAGGAGTCTCATACTCATCATACTCAGATGTAAATATGAGCTTATCCCACAATGTATAATTATCATGTGCAGATACGTAATTAATTATCTGAGTGCAACTAAGTGGAGTAAATCCTTCCTTGCCTTCTACCCAGCCTTTTGCAGCCTTAAGTATGTCTTTTTCCATATCCTCGCCACCATTGATAAATCCTGGCCAATCTGCATGAAAAACATCACCTTTAATAATATCTCTTGTTGCATCACAGAACACTGCAATATCCTTATTTAAGTGCTGTACATTAGGCTTATTCGCTGGATGTGTTCCTTTTTCCATAGGAGAAGGTGCAGCACTCCATGGCTCTCCATATAAGAACTTCTCTCCTACTCCATATTCAGCATCAAGTTCTTCTTTAATTCTGTTCATAAGCTCTGTTGTAAGAAGTCCCATGAGGTCAAAACGGAATCCGTCAAGGTGATACTCCTTAGCCCAGTAAAGAATTGAATTAACAATATAATTATCAACCATTGCCCTGCCGGCAGCCATATCATTACCACAGGCTGAACCATCAGAATATGTTCCATCCTCCTCAACTCTGTCATAGTATCCCTGAGCAGATCTCTCAAGCCAGTTATCTGCAACATACATGTGGTTATAAACAACATCCATTATTACTCTGATTCCGGCCTTATGAAGTGCCTGAATCATTTCCTTACACTCTCTGATTCTGACTGTTGGATCACTTACATCTGTTGCAAATGAACCTTCCGGAACATTGAAATTAAATGGATCATATCCCCAGTTAAACTGTTTATCACTTCCACACTCATCAAGCCATCCAAAGTCATAAAATGGAAGTAAATGCACATGAGTAATTCCCAGTTCTTTCATGTGTTCAATTCCCTTTGAATCAACTGCAAAAGCCTTAAACTTTCCTCTATATGCCTCCTCAACACCACTTTCCTTATCGTAAGAAAAGTCCTTAACCTGAAGCTCATAAATAATATTCTCATTCTGCTTTGCAGGTGCCTTATCCTCATCAAAGCCTTCCGGATTTGTAAGAGAAAGATCAACAACAGCACTTCTGCAACCATTCGCACTACAAGCTGTAGCATATGGATCTGCAGTTCTTACAGTCTTTTCATCTGTATATAAAAGAAAATCATAATACAGTCCATGAAGGCTCTCATCAAAGCTATATGCAAAAACCTTCTTATCCTGCTCTTCCATAACATACTTGTCACAATCTGTTGGAATACTGTCAATATCCAGTTCCATTCCTTCATAGCTTTCTTTATAAATGCAAAGCTCAACCTTTTCAGCAAATGGTGCCCAGATTTTAAAACTTGTTTTACCATCTTTACAAGTTACACCAAGGTCCTTGCCAGTGTACTCATATTTTTCATCAAATTCTTTCGAATATTTAAACATATTTCCCTCCCATTAAAGAAATAATTATTTCCTATAAAGCTAGAAAACGGGCTGTATAAATAATACAGCCCGTATATTTTTTAACCCTTTACGGCTCCAGACATACCTTCTACATAATTCTTCTGTGTTAATAAGAAAAGAATTGAAATAGGTATTGAGATAAGTACACAGCCTGCATAGAACTGTGTATAGAAGTACTCAACATACTCCTTCTCAAGTAAAGTCCAAAGACCGATAGCAATTGTATAATACTTTGTATCAGTACCCATGATTACCTTTGCGAAAATGTAGTCAACCCATGGTCCCATAAATGTTGTAATAAGTGTATATGTGATAATAGGCTTTGACAATGGTATTGTAATCTGAGTAAATGTCTGCCACTTTGTAGCACCGTCAATATAAGCAGCCTCATCAATTGTCTTTGGAATTGTATCAAAGAATCCCTTAGCAATATAGAAGCCCAGACCGGCACCACCTGAGTAAACCATTACAAGTGCAACCTGCTTAAGTAATCCTGTATCAAGGAATCCTAATCCCTTTAAGATATAGTATACAGCGATCATTGACATAAATCCTGGGAACATTCCAAGGATAAGTGCAATGTTCATGAATGGCTTTCTCATCTTAAATCTAAGACGGCTCATACAGTAAGATACACATAATACGAAAAATGCTGAAAGTATTGTACTAAAAATAGCAATTACAAGTGTATTTAAGAACCATCTTACGAAGTCAACCTGACCTGTTGGATTGAAAAGATTGATGTAGTTATCAAATGTAAATCCCTTTGGCCAGATGTAGCTCTTATAAGAACCACCTTCTTTTCTAAAAGAAGTAAGTATGATATAAAATATTGGCAATACCCATATAAAACTAAGTACAGCAAGCAATACATGGGCAAGTGTATTTGAAATAATCTTTTTTGTTCTCATTATTGGAATGCCCCCTCATCTTTGTATGAACTGGTTCTACGGTATGTTATCAGTGAAAGTGTTGCTAAAATAACAAATACTAAAATACCAATTACGGCACCTAAGTTATAATCCTTCTGCGTAATTGTAAGTCGGTACAACCATGTTACCAGGAGGTCAGTCTTACCAGCGTAGTAGTACTCAAGTGAATCAGGACCACCACCTGAAAGTAAGAATATTACGTTAAAGTTGTTAATGTTACCTGTAAATGTTGTAATAAGGTAAGGTGTCATAACGAAGATCAAGTATGGTAATGTGATCTTTCTGAAAATTGTGAATGCGTTAGCACCATCTATACGAGCTGCTTCATAGAGCTCTGTTGGAATATTCTGTAAAATACCTGTTGTAGAAAGCATTGTAAATGGTACACCAATCCAGATATTTACACAAATAATAGTAATCTTAGCAAGTGTTGGATCTGTAAGGAAAGGAATTGAATCATTAAGTCCAATTACTCCTAAATGTCTGAGCATTACGTTTACAGGACCGTTAGCATTAAAAATAGTCTTCATACTAAGTAACGATACAAACTGTGGAATCGCTACAGAAAGTACGAACATAAATCTCCAGAATCCCTTAATCTTTGTTCCCTGACGGTTAATAAGAAGGGCAAGGAGTGTTCCTAAAATAAAACATGTAAATGTGGCAAATACTGCCCATGTAAGTGTCCAGCCAAGTAC
>JAXJVZ010000253.1:0-3435 GCA_036308285.1 Agathobacter sp.
TCATAATACATGTATTGATGTTAGTATATTCCTGCAAAGACAAAAAGTCAACAAATATTTATCGTAATTCGATAAATATTTGTTGACTTTACTATCATACACTTCTTATATAACCTTCTTACATATATCACTCAGAACACATTTATCACAAAACGGCGTAGTCCTTGCTGTACAAACCGCCCTTCCATGATCTACAAGTCTGTGACAGAAATTATTGCTCTCTTCTGGTGGAATTATCTTCCACAACTCCATCTCAACCTTCTTCGGGTCCTTAAGGTCCTTAACCAGCCCTATCCTGTTTGACAACCTTATACAATGCGTATCAGTAACAATTGCGGGCTGACCATACACATCACCCATCACAAGGTTTGCACTCTTCCTACCAACACCAGGAAGCTTTAAAAGCTCCTTCATGCTGTCAGGCACCCTGCCCCCAAAGTCATTCATAAGCATCTGCATACAAGCCTTAATATCCCTTGCCTTGCTCTTTCCAAGACCACACGGTCTTACTATGGCTTCGATTTCATCAACATCTGCATTTGCAAGAGTTTCAATATCCGGAAACTTTTTGTACAATTCCACAACTACCACATTAACCCGCGCATCTGTACATTGTGCTGCCAGTCTTACGCTAACCAAAAGCTTCCACGCCTCATCATAATCTAAGGTACAGTCCGTGTATGGATATTCTTCTTTAAGTCGCCTAATTACCTCTAATGCTAATTCTTTTTTTCTCATACTCTATTTCTCATACTCTATTTCTTATACTCTATTTCTTATATGCATATTTTCTCACATGCATATACTTAGCAAAATTTTCTGTCTCATAGACTACTCTGCCATTATTAAAACTCAGCAAACATTATATCTTGCTACCAATTTCATTAAGTCTCTCAAGCAATGCCTCAAGCTCAGCTTCAGTATATTTACCCTTTGTAAAAGTAACAAGAGTCTTAAGCGGGAAATCACAGATAACACGGAATGCAAAATCGTCCACATTATCCCCCAGATTAAAATCGATACCTGATTCACGCTCAAAATAATCCATCATCTCCTCTGCAATTTCTCGCGTTGGAAGATAGTAATACATCTCTCCGAATGTCGAGTTCCTGTGGAAATGCTTCTTAAGCTTTGCTGTCGATTCAACCTTAACTGTAGCTGTTGACCTTATATCTCTTGACGAACTTCCAATACTGATTACAAAGTCACCACTTTTAACAATAAAGTCCTTCTGCTCCACATCATAATATGCAAAGCTTCTCTTATTAAGCTTAAACTCAGCTGTCTTTGTCTCTCCCGCATTTAATGCCAGCTTCACAAAGCCCTTAAGCTCTTTAACAGGTCTTGTAACAGCCTTTTGCATATCACTCACATAAAGCTGCACAACCTCTCTTCCAAAGACCTCACCAGAATTAGTAATGTCTATACTAACCGTAATCTCATCAGTATCCTTAACCTCACTCTTATCTACCTTAACCTGCCCATATGTAAAGTCAGTGTAGCTAAGTCCATGACCAAAGCAAAACTGTGGCTTAATATCCTTGCTGTCATAATGTCTGTATCCGACAAAAACGCCCTCTCTATATTCAACCTTATATCCATCTCCTGGGAAGTTAAGATATGAAGGCGTATCCTCGAGTCTCATCGGGAAGGTCTCAGCAAGCTTACCACTTGGATTAACTTCACCTGATATGACCTTTGCAATTGCTACACTTCCAGCCTGTCCCAAAAGGTAACACTCCATAATACCCTTAACCTCATCTTCAAAAGGCATTACAACAGGAGCGCCATTGCTTAAAAGCACTACAATATTCTCATTATACTCCTTAAGCTTGCTAATAATCTCAAGCTGTGCATTAGGCAGTCTAAGATGAGTTCTATCCAGACCTTCTGTCTCATAAGCCTCAGGAAGTCCAGCGCAGACAATTACAACATCATTCTGCTTAGCCGCAGCAACAGCCTCTTCTAAAAGGGAATCCTCTATGGTCTCACTTAATAAATCAAAGCCCTTGGCATAAGTTATGTTGTATAATCCTAAAGCTTCAAGCTCATCCCTAATGCAACTACTGTAGGTAGGATTTATATGCGAGCTTCCGCCGCCCTGTATTCTGGACTTAACGGCAAATTCACCAATAAGTGCAATACTCCTAGATGTATCAACTGGAAGAATCTTATCCTCGTTCTTAAGCAAAACAATACACTCGGATGCAATCTTAACAGCCAGCTCCTGATGCTTTTCAGGAACAAATGGTTCAACCGGCTCCTTTACCCTGACTTTCTCCTGAAGCTCAAGAAGTCGTCTAACAGCCTTATCTACATACTCCTCAGAGATAAGACCATCCATCACAGCCTTATACACCTTATCATCATTTACAGTGCCAGATGAAGGCATCTCAAGGTCCTGCCCTGCTACAAGGCCTTTTACCCTGTCATTTGTCGCCCCCCAGTCAGTAACAACTAGTCCCTCGTAGTTCCACTCATCTCTTAGGATATCATTTAACACATATTTATTCTCCGAGCCAAACTCCCCGTTTAGCTGGTTATATGCACACATTACAGTCCATGGCTTACCCTCTTTTATAGCCTCTTCAAAGCTTGCCAGATAAATCTCACGAAGAGCCCTCTCGTCAACTATAGCATTAAGCGAAAGACGATGAGTCTCCTGATTATTAGCGATAAAATGCTTAATCGAAGTTCCAACACCCTTACTCTGAACTCCAAGAATATGCTGCTTGGCCATTCTTGAGGACAAATACGGATCCTCAGAAAAATACTCAAAATTTCTACCGCACAGAGGAGATCTCTTAATATTAGCCCCAGGTCCTAAAAGGACAGCAACATCCTCAGCCCTACACTCTATTCCAAGTGCCTCTCCCATCTTATAAACGAGCTTTTCATTCCAGGATGCCCCAAGTGCAGCTGCTGGTGGAAAACAGGTCGCTGGCACACTTGGATTGACTCCTAAATGGTCAGCTTTATCATTCTGCTTTCGAAGTCCATGAGGACCATCTGTAAACATCATTCCTTCGATATCCAGCCGGTCAATATTCTGGCTAAACCAAAATGATGCCCCCGATAAAAGGGAGCATTTTTCCTGCAATGTTAATTCTTTAATTTTCTCGTCAACTGTCATAGTATTAACCCTCCCGTATAAGCTTATATACTCTAAAAATTACGCGCATTCTTTGTCCATACTTTTTCCTAACAAAAACTTACATCAATATTCAAGAACACTCCAGCGTTCTTGCTGCGGAATACGAGTCAGCTTTGCTCAAAACTAAGTGTCCAGCAAAATCTGACAAAGCTTAATCTTAGCCAGATCATCCAGACTATTAGAAAACATTACCTTTCCTTTTCCTGTTGAAGTAGTAAGTAGTCCCTTCTCATCAAGTCGCCTTCTCATCTCGCGGGCAGTTCCCTCTCCTCCGTCAAACA
>JAXJVZ010000254.1:0-2262 GCA_036308285.1 Agathobacter sp.
ATTACACAGCTTACGCCTGCCGCCTTGATTGACAACGGTGCATGCTCTCTGGAAGAGCCGCATCCGAAGTTCTTGTTTGCAACAATTATATCACCTTCGTTCACATTATTCACGAAATCTTTATCAATATCCTCCATGCAATGAGTCGCAAACTCCTTCGGATCTGAGGAATTCAGATATCTTGCCGGAATAATTACATCCGTATCAACATTATCTCCGTATTTAAATACACGACCATGTGCTGCTTTCATTTTCTTACCTCCAATCCTTACATTACTTCTTCAGGTCCGGAAATCTTACCAGTAATTGCACTTGCAGCTGCAACAGCAGGGCTTGCAAGGTATACCTCAGACTCTACATGACCCATTCTTCCTACGAAATTACGGTTTGTTGTTGAAACGCAACGCTCACCTTCAGCCATAACACCCATGTATCCACCAAGACATGGACCACAGGTTGGTGTACTTACAATAGCTCCAGCCTCGATAAATGTCTTAAGAAGACCTTCCTCCATAGCCTGAAGATAAATCTTCTGTGTTGCAGGAATAACAATTACACGAATTCCCTTTGCAACCTTCTTACCCTTAAGAATCTCAGCTGCTACTCTAAGGTCATCCATTCTACCGTTAGTACATGAACCGATTACTACCTGGTCAATCTTTACATCGCCTACTTCGTCGATTGTTCTTGTATTCTCTGGAAGATGCGGGAATGCAACTGTTGACTTAAGTGTGCTAAGGTCAATTGTATATTCCTCATCATATTCTGCATCTTCATCTGCAGTGTACTCAACGAATGGTCTTTTTGAATGCTCTTTCATGTATTCTCTTGTAAGATCATCTACTGGGAAAATACCATTCTTTCCACCTGCCTCAATTGCCATGTTAGCAATTGTAAAACGGTCATCCATTGAAAGGTATTTAATTCCCTCTCCAACGAATTCCATTGATTTATATAAAGCTCCATCAACGCCTATCATTCCGATAATATGAAGGATTACATCCTTACCACTTACCCATTTTGCAGGCTTTCCTACAATGTTAAACTTAATTGCTGATGGCACCTTAAACCATGCCTTACCTGTTGCCATTCCAGCAGCCATATCTGTACTACCTACACCTGTAGAGAAAGCTCCTAAAGCTCCGTATGTACATGTATGCGAGTCAGCTCCGATGATAACATCTCCTGCAACTGTAAGTCCCTGCTCTGGTAAAAGTGCATGCTCAATACCCATCTCTCCTACATCAAAGTAGTTTGTAATATCATTCTTGCATGCAAACTCGCGAACGCATTTACAATGCTGAGCTGATTTAATATCTTTATTTGGTGCAAAGTGATCCATTACAAGAGCGATTTTATCCTTGTGGAACACTCCATCTACCTTCATCTTTTCAATCTCGTGAATTGCTACTGGTGAAGTAATATCATTTCCAAGCACAAGATCAAGATCTGCCTCAATAAGCTGTCCTGCACTTACGTAATCAAGACCTGCGTGTGCAGCAAGAATCTTCTGTGTCATTGTCATTCCCATGCTTTTTTCCTCCTAATTCTATAACCACATATTGGTGAGTGAACGTATGTGATTACTAAGTCATAACTGATGATAACATAAGTAAATATATAATAAAAATACATAATAAACATATTTACCATAACTACATTTTATGATAAAATACATATATGATAACCGGAAAGGAGATACAAATATGAACCAGAATCTATCATCCTATTGGATATTTTATACAGTGGCAAACGCCGGTAACATTTCAAAAGCAGCAAAAGAATTATACATAAGTCAGCCTGCAATAAGTAAATCTATCCAAAAACTTGAAGACAGTTTGAATTGTAAACTCTTTTCCCGTAGCTCGAGGGGTGTAATTCTAACCCCTGAAGGTAATTTACTGTATGGACATGTAAAAGAAGCCTTTGAGACACTTGGTACAGGCGAGGAAAAGCTCAAACGTTCAATCGAGCTTGGTGTAGGACATCTTAAGATTGGAGTTAGTTCTACTCTCTGCAAATATCTGCTTCTGCCTTACCTTCAGGAATTTATTAAAAGAAACCCTCATATAACTATCTCTATCAGCTGCCAGTCAACAAATGAAACACTTAAGCTTTTAGATGATAACAAGATTGATATTGGTCTGATTGGTAAACCGGCATCACTTAAGAATCTGAACTTCTATTTCCTTGATAACATAGAAGACATTTTCGTGGCAACCAAAGATTATATACGCAACTTAAGTGCACGTGGAATTAAAA
>JAXJVZ010000255.1:0-3141 GCA_036308285.1 Agathobacter sp.
ATTGGAGAACTTTTCCAGAGCTATGCAGTTGGAAAAAGCCGAAAAAATATCAGCGAGCTTATGGATATCAGACCTGATTATGCAAACATAGAAGTTGATGGAAAGCTTGAGAAGGTTGACCCGGACGAAGTTGAAATAGGAAGTATTATAGTAGTGCAACCAGGAGAGAAAGTCCCAATCGATGGGCTTGTTGTGGAAGGATATTCATCTCTTAACACAAGCGCACTCACAGGAGAAAGTCTTCCAAGAAGTGTAAGAAGCGGAGACGAAATTATAAGTGGCTGCATCAATATGACAGGTCTCTTAAAGATTAAGACAACAAAGGCTTTCGGGGAATCAACAGTATCAAAGATTCTCGACATGGTAGAAAATGCAAGCTCAAAGAAATCAAAATCAGAAAACTTTATTTCAAAATTCGCCAAGTACTACACACCAGCAGTATGCATCAGTGCAGTAGCCCTTGCCATAATCCCACCGGCAGTAAACAGTTTATTCCTAAACGCCGCACCGGAATTTGGTCAGTGGTTTTACAGGGCCCTGACATTCCTGGTAATTAGCTGTCCATGTGCTCTTGTAATAAGCATTCCTCTTGGATTTTTCGCAGGAATCGGTGGAGCAAGTAATGCAGGTGTTTTAGTTAAAGGTTCTAGTTATCTTGAGACACTTTCTAAAGTTAAATATGTTGTATTCGACAAAACAGGAACAATGACCCAGGGTGTTTTCAAGGTAAGTAAGATTAAACCGGAAGAAATCTCAGAAGAGCAGCTTTTAGAGTATGTAGCAAAAGCTGAATGTAATTCAACGCATCCAATTAGTAAAAGCATTAAGGCTGCATATGGTAAAGACATAGACCAGAGCACTGTAACAGAGGTTGAAGAGATAAGTGGTCATGGAGTGACAGCAACAGTAGACGGAACAAAAGTATCTGTAGGAAATGAAAAGCTCATGGCAAAAATAGGTCAGAGCATCAGGCCGTGCAAGGAAGTCGGAACAGTTGTATATGTAGTTGTTGATGGCAAATATGCTGGTTACATTCTGATTTCCGATGAAATAAAACCAACAGCAAAACAGGCAATAATTGACCTGAATAAAATCGGAGTATCGCATCTTGTAATGTTAACGGGCGATGCTAAGTCTGTGGCTGACCAGGTAGCAGGCGAGCTTGGAATAAACTATGTATACAGTGAGCTTTTACCAGGAGACAAGGTTGCTAAAGTAGAAGAATTACTCGAAGAAAAAGGCACGAAAGAGAAGCTGGCTTTCGTAGGTGATGGAATTAACGATGCACCAGTTTTATCAAGAGCTGATGTTGGAATTGCCATGGGAGCACTTGGTTCTGATGCAGCAATTGAGGCTGCGGATATTGTCTTGATGGACGATGATCCACACAAGATTGTAAAGGCAATTAAGATTGCAAAGAAGTGCATGCGAATAGTATATGAAAATATTTATTTTGCAATTGGAATCAAGGTTATCTGCCTTATTTTAGGAGCTGTCGGAATTGCAAACATGTGGCTTGCAATCTTTGCAGATGTAGGTGTCATGGTGATAGCAGTGCTAAATGCAATCCGCACACTCTTCGTCAAAAAACTATAGATTGCCCAAGCCTGGTGGCTCAAAACTTATTGGCTTAAAAGGGTGCCCCTTGTGCCAGAGTGGGCTTGCATATGTATTTGCAGACACGCTTTCGCTCGGGGCGTAACATAGCGGTACTAAATTCGCGCAATGTCTGAAAGCCATTGTGCTCATTAAGTGCCGATGTTACTTTACAGTCTGTCAAATACATATGCAAGCCCACTCCGGCATAAGGGGCACCCTTTTAAGCCAATAAGTTTTGAGGGGAGGCTGTGATGGCGGCGGGCGTTTGGAGTTGTTGTGTTTTGCATCAATGGCATTTAGTGATATTTTGTTAAGTTTACGGTTTCAAGAACGTTTTGCTAGTTTGTGGCGGTAATTTGCTTGTCAATTTATCGCTGATTTTTTCTAGTTTGCGATAGTTTACCTTCTATATAGGAGTTATTAAAGAATAGACGGTAATAGAGAGTGCCAGAGTTCCAGGTGAGAAGAAAAAGAATGGACATATTACCGTCTGAAGTGAGAAAAGAAAAAAATAGACGGTAATAGAGAGTGCCAGAGTTCCAGGTGAGAAGAAAAAGAATGGACATATTACCGTCTGAAGTGAGAAAAGAAAAAAATAGACGGTAATATGGAAAAGGGAAGGTTGTGAGAGCAGAAATTTTTGAGGAGATAGAAGACCGTTTTGAGGGAGAAAAATTGCTTGCAGACTTATAAGAAATAGATAATAAACTTAGAAGTGGAATGGAGGTTTATGATGATAGAGATGAGTGTTGATAATGGAAATGAGAAACATAGTATAGAGTGTCATTGTCAGGAGAATATGCATGATGATGGTCATATCAAAAATAATATAGCTGAGAATTATACGGAAGAGCAGTTGTATGATTTGGCGGAGTTATTCAAGGTGTTTGGTGACTCTACGCGGATTAGAATTCTTTTTGCTCTTTTTGAGCAGGAGGTCTGCGTGTGTGAGCTTGCTGATTCTCTAGGGATGACACAGTCGGCAATTTCGCATCAGCTTCGTATCTTAAAACAAAGTAAATTAGTTAAAAGCAGAAGAGAAGGAAAGTCGATGTTTTATTCTCTTGCGGATGATCATGTAAGAACAATAATCGCGCAGGGGTCAGAGCATATTCTTGAAGATTAGTGTTTTATACTAAGTTGAAAAGGAAAAAGAATTCGGGAGGTGATAACTCATATGAAAAAAATAATTATTTGCACAATAGCCCCAGCACTTGTTTATCTCATATGGTTTGTATATAATGTAAAAAGTTTAGCAGTACAACATTTAGATTTACAAATTGAATATCCATTAGTTTTTTGTTTTGTAAGTATTGTTTTTTTTATAA
The DNA here is from genome assembly GCA_036308285.1 of Agathobacter sp. Classification (GTDB taxonomy): domain Bacteria; phylum Bacillota; class Clostridia; order Lachnospirales; family Lachnospiraceae; genus Roseburia. The sequence goes on from JAXJVZ010000255.1 coordinate 2,928, forward strand.
TCATTAAGATTATAAATATGTTAAAAAAGGATTTGGATAGAAGATTTCAATTAATACCAAAGATATATTTAGGCATTGGAATTTTAACGCTGATAATTGGTTATTGGACACCATGTTGTTCTGGCGGATGATACTCGAATGTAATATATGTGGATTGGACAAAAATACGGTAGGATATATAGAAAATCGATTCAAGGTATTTTGGGAGCGAATG
>JAXJVZ010000256.1:0-2583 GCA_036308285.1 Agathobacter sp.
AATCGTAGCTACACATCTTCACCTTGCAGCCTGCAATGAGGGCGTGGACAGCTGCTGGATTAATAATTTTGATCCGGATGCATTAGCTGCAGACTTGGGACTTCCTGAAAATGAGCAGATTCTTATGCTTCTTGATTTAGGATATGCAGCAGAAGGCGCAGGTCCTCTTCCTAATCACAGTAGCCGCAAACCATTAGAGGAAACAGTAAAATATATTTAAAATTTGTGTAGTCTGTAGAATCAGACGGCTTAAGTATCTAAAAGAATACTTTACAGATTAGGGGCGAGGTGTTAGAATACCCCATGGAAACGGATTGTATTCTATATTTAGAAACTTTACCGGCAGACGATTTCTATCTTAGACAAAGATAAAACATCCATCGCTTCATTATATGACTAGAGCTAGATTAATGAACGCATCAGAGTTTTTGCTAATTAATGCGCATCAGCTATGCTGATATTTTTATTTGCACATTTGGGCAATAACATGGCATGAAGAAGAGGTGATACAATGAAGATTGGATTTATTGGAGCTGGGAAGGTAGGAACCTCCCTGGGAATGTTATTTGTAGAAGGAAGTATTCAGGTGACCGGCTATTACAGCAGGCATAAAGAATCCGCCAAGGAAGCGGCCGATTTTACAGGAAGCAGAGTTTACACAGATATATCGCAACTGGTAGAAGATAGCGATGGAATATTTGTAACGGTTACAGACGGAGAGATAAATAAGGTCTATAACCAGTTGGTTGAGATAGGAATTGAAGGTAAATTAATATGTCATTGCAGTGGTGCCATGACCGCAGAGGAAGCATTTTGCGGAATTAAAGAGCACGGCGCTTTTGGATATTCAATACATCCGTTATTTCCGGTAAGCAGTAAGTTTACTTCTTATCAGGAGATGGCGGATGCATTTTTTTGTATCGAAGGAGATGCCGAGTATCTTTCAAAATGGCAGGAGATTTTTGCGGATTTAGGTTTAAAGACAAGGGTGATTGATACAAAGAATAAGGTTATGTATCATGAGGCGTGTGCAATAGCAAGCAACCTTGTATGTGGTCTTTTGCAGGAAAGCCTTGAGCTTATGGATGAGTGTGGTTTTTCACAGGAGGATGCACTTAAGGCACTTAAGCCACTTGTGATGAGTAATATCAAAAATTGTCTTGAAAAAGGACCGATGAATTCTCTTACAGGCCCGGTTGACAGGGGAGATGATAAGACAGTTCAAAAGCATTTGGATGTCTTACACACAGAGGAAGAGAAGCAGATGTATAAGTCTGTATCGGTTAAGCTGGTAGAGATGGCAAAGCGGAGACATCCGGAAACAGATTATAAGAATATCGAACAAATTTTAAAATCAGGAGGATGCTAACCGATGAACAAAAAGAACACAGTAGCAAGTCTCGCCCAGATGAAGGCAAATGGAGAAAAAATTACACAGTTAACATGTTATGATTATACAACAGCACGTCTTATGGAAGAGGCCGGAATCAACATGATTTTAGTTGGTGACAGTCTTGGAATGACAATGCAGGGATACAAGGATACATTACCGGTAACAGTAGATGAGATGATTGTTTACGGAAGAAGCGTACAAAGAGCATGTGAGAACACATTCGTAGTAGTGGACATGCCATTTATGAGTTACCAGATTTCACCTGCACAGGCACTTGAGAATGCAGGAAGAATTATGAAGGAGACAGGTGCAAGCGCAGTTAAGCTTGAGGGTGGAAAAAGCGTTTGTCCACAGATTAAGGCAATCACAGAAGCTGGAATTCCTGTAGTTGCACATATCGGAATGACACCACAGTCAGTAAATGCATTTGGTGGCTTCAAAGTTCAGGGAAAAGGCGAGGAGAATGCAAAGAGAGTATTAGAAGATGCCCTTGCAGTTCAGGAAGCAGGCGCTTTCGCAGTAACATTAGAGTGCGTGCCACCTAAGCTTTCAGCACTTATCACAAAGAAGCTCGATATCATCACAATCGGTATCGGTGCAACAAATGAGTGTGACGGACAGGTTCTTGTATATCAGGATATGCTTGGAATGACAGGTTCCTTTGTTCCAAAATTCGTAAAGAGATTTGGAGAAATCGGTGAAGCCATGAAGCAGGCATTCGTTGATTATGACAATGAAGTTAAGGCAGGAACATACCCAACAGAGGAGCAGATGTACGTAAAGAGTGACTGCTCAGATGAATTCCTGAAACAGCTAGAGACTATGTAGTCCACGTTCGAGACAGGAAAACTAATACGTCATGCTTGCATGTAAGAATTAGTTTTCCTGTTTCGAAAGGAGACTCGAATAGAGTCTCCGCCCCATACATGAGCAAAATTAGCTGCGAAGCAGCGGGAAAGCACGAGCTATCGTGCGTTTTTGCGAATGTGTGGGTAGTGGACGCAATATGAGTAAAGAGAGGTAATGATTATGATAATTGCAAAGACAATCGAGGAAGTAAGAACTCAGGTTGCTGAGTGGAAGAAAGCGGGACTTACAGTTGGTCTTGTTCCAACAATGGGATATCTTCACGAGGGACATGCATCCCTTGTTGATAAAGCCGTTTCAATGTGTGATAAGGTGGTAGCATC
>JAXJVZ010000257.1:0-7844 GCA_036308285.1 Agathobacter sp.
ACAAGTTCCTCAATTGATGCTGTTGTCTCCTGTGTACTTGCAGCATTCTGCTGGGAAATAGCACTAAGATTTGAAATGATATCAATCACGCTGCTTCTTGATGCGTCACAGTCATTAACCTGAACCTCAACACGCTCGCTTTGATTCATTGTATTCTTAATACCATTAGTAACATTATAAAACTCTTCCTGTGTATTTCTAAGATTATCCTGCTGCTCCTGAAGATGTGTCTTAACCTCAGCCATCTTCTCAATCGAGCGCTTAGAATCAGCCACAAGTTCTGCAATTACGCCCTCTATTCTCTTTGCTGATTCGCTGGACTGATCTGCAAGAGAGGAAATTTCATTAGCAACAACTGCAAAGCCCCTTCCTGCTTCTCCCGCTCTGGCAGCCTCAATTGAAGCATTAAGTGAAAGAAGGTTTGTCTGGCTTGCAATTGCAGTAATAAGGCTTACTGCCTGTGCAATTTCTTCTACTGACTCATCTGTTGCAAGAACGTTCTTTTCTACAATCTGAATAGCCTCAACCGTTTTACTGTTCGACTCATCTAACTGCTTTACAATCTCAATAGCTTTGTTGCCTGCCGTGTCCATACCGCTTGCAACATTATCCAAATCTCCGATTCCGCCAACAATATCTTCTATCTTGCCACCCATGTCATTAACTTCTACTGTCGCATTCTCGATGTCTGTTGCCATTGCAACTGCACCTCTTGACATTTCTTCTACTGCACGTGAAATGTCAGTAGCATTAGATGAAGTATTTGTAGCGACAGTCTGAAGTGCATTTCCACTTGATACCAAATCTCCTGATGCGCATTTAACCTTCTGAACTATCTCCTGAAGATTCTTTGATAGTCTCTTACGAGATCTGATAATTGAATCAATCTCTGCAATATTACTCTTTGCCGTAGCACGTGGCTTTAATTCACCTCTTGATAATAATTCCAGATTATCTGCAATTATCTCCAGTGGCTCTTTTACTCTTTTAGAAATCCACATTACTATTGACAAACTAAAGGCTACTGTTATTACTGCTAAAACAATAAGCTTAATTACCGCAGAAACATATACCGATCTGTCTGCATATTGTGCTAACTCCAGGCTTCCGACTGTAGCAACTACAACAGTAGATAATAATGTAGGAACAAGAGCAATCAATAGTAAAGCCGCTCTCATAGATATTTTCTTTTGTTCCATTATAAATCCCCCTCGTGCGCATTAATGTACTAAAGTACTAATATTATAGCACTTTTTTCAAAAAAGGGATATAAAATATCTAAAAATTTTAGCTAAGACTTCTCATCCACGTTTTCTTCTTAAACATTACAAGCGTAATTACAAGCCTTACCACCTCTTCAAAGGTCAAAATCGCATATACCGGAACAATTGAAAGTCCAAGCACATACGCTGCAATAAGGCAAAGAGGAATTCCAACAAGCCAGGTTCCTACTATATCAATAATCATTATTATCTTCGTATTACCACCACTTCTGATAATACCACCACCAAGAATCATATTTATTACTTTTACCGGAGAATAAAGTGCAAAAACTATAAGAAGAATTCTTGCAATATGCTTTATCCCGCTCTCTACCTGATATAATGAAACATACAAACCAGAGCCACCTATAATCGCCAGTGCCAGTATCACTGAACCCCATAAGCCCATCCACATAAGTCTTTTAGAATCTCTGTATGCACCATCGTAGTCTTTCTTCCCTAGCTGTTTTCCGATAATTACTCCTGCTGCAGCCGAAAGGCCACTTAAGGCACCAATTATGAGTCCCTGAATCGGAGTTGTAAGTGTATATGCTGCAAGATCGTCAGTACTTAGATGACCATATACTGCTGAGTTTACATTCTGTCCAAGGCTCCACAAAAATTCGCTGATAAGTATTGGTGTAATCATCACAAGATACTCTTTAAATGAAACCTTCTGCATATGCATTGACAATATCATTTTCTTATTTTCTTTATGTAAACAGAAGAAAAAGCCTATTAGCATCAAAGATAAATTAATCAGCTGTGAAATAGTTGTTGCATATCCTGCACCTTTCACTCCTAATTTTTCAAATCCTAATTTTCCAAAAATAAGTACATAATTAAGTCCTGTATTGCAAATGACTGCTGCAATACTCGATATAAGTGGAATAGTTGCATGCTCACTACATCTTAACCAGGTAGCTACGATTGTACTTAATGCCATTGGAATAAATGTAAATGATATTATTCTAAAATATGGCACACCTGCTGAAATTGTATTAACATCCTCGGTATATATTCCAAGAATATTTCCTGCAAAAAACAGACAGGCAAACATAAAAATTCCTGCCAGGGCAATTCCAAATACACTACTTACAGTAAATCCTCTCCATGATTCCTTTTCATCCCCGGCTCCTATAAACTGTGATATCAGAATCCCCGCTACTGTTCCAATAGCTCCCATTACCACAGAAAAAATCAGCATAAAATTACCGCATAAGCCAACTGCTGCAATACTGTTTTTGCCAAGCTGACCTATCATAAGCTGGTCAATGATTGAAAATGATGACTGCAGCATACATTGCAATGCTACAGGAATAGCTATCTTTCCAACTGTTTTTGTAAACTCTCTCATCGTTATTCATTCTCCCTTAAATCATTTTTCGTACTTTCCCTTACAATCAGATTGACCGGAAGGGTTATTTTATTTTCTACTTTCCTTCCGTCTCGCATTTTCTCCAATAAAGACATTGCAAGCTCTGCCCTGACATCGGCATCCTGATGTATAGTTGTAAGAGACGGAATATTTTCACGGCTGGCAGTATTATCATCAAAGCCTATTACCGAAATATCCTCGGGAACCCGAAGTCCCTCCTTCTGAACATAATGCATGAATTCTAACGCATAGAAATCTGACACTGCAAAGGCCGCAGTATACTGTTTTATTTCCTCAAGATGCTCCTTGTAAAATTCATATCTTTCTTCTTTTATAATTGGTATCTGAAGCACCTTAACCTGACCCGGGGCAAAGGCTGCTTTAAAGCCTTCGATTCGCTCCTCGTCCATACATATATAGTTATCCGAAATGCATAAGGCCTTGGTATGACCGGTTTTCTTAAAATACTCTCCGGCCTGATATCCTCCGTCGTAATGATCGATTACAAGATTTACAATCCTGTCTGTCTCCTCAAAATATCCATCATATACAACAAATGAGATTCGCATATTCTCTCGAAGCTTTTTATATTCCGCCTCACAAAATCCCATGAGAATCAATCCATCCATATTCCACATTGATGCAAATACAGGAATCTCGGCGCAGTGCCTTGTTGTCTTAATCATAAGAAAATATCCAAGCTCATTGAGCTGCTTTGACAAGGCATTAAGGGATGCCATCACAAATCCATCCTCTAACACACGGCCTTCATATTTTGGTCCATCATTAATTACTACTCCAATTATTCTGGAATTATTCTGTGCCAGAAGAATTCCTGCCATATTTGGGATATAATTCATCTCCTCAAGCTTTTCCTGAACCCTCTTTACTGTTTCATCGGAAATCTTTTTGGTTTTTCCATGTATTACATTTGAAACTGTTGCCGTGCTAAGTCCAAGCGCATCAGCAATATCTGCAATCCTTACCCTGTTTTCTGACATTGTTTTTCCCTTTTCATTACTAAAATTAATTGTATATTTAGAATATTCCATAATACGCGGTTATTCAATGGTTAAACGCGTAACCCTTTACAAAAAATGAACACTTTATTTGTGTATTTTTAACAAACAAAGTGTTAATGTTATTATTTATGGTATATGTCTTCTATCATATCCCTGTCATAGAAAAACGCATCTACAACATCCGGGTCAAAGTCTGTCCCTCTTCCATTTTTTATAATATCGTAACATTGCTCAAGTGGCATTGCATCTCTGTAACAGCGCTTTGCAGATACCGCATCAAATACATCTGCCACAGCCATTATTCTCGCACATAGTGGAATCTGTGTGCCACTTAGACCTTGGGGATATCCCTTACCATTCCATTTTTCATGATGATACATGGCAACCTGATATGCCATATTCTCATATTCACCATCAAACAGATGACCAAAAGTATCCCTTACAATCTTTCCACCTATTACTGGATGCTCTTTCATTTTTTCAAATTCCTCATTAGTCAGTTTGCCTGGTTTCTGCAAAATAGCATCCGGAATTCCAATTTTTCCAACATCATGCATAGGTGCCGCCAGAATGAGGTCGTCAATAAAATCCTTTGTTATGACATTGCTATACTTAGGATTTCTGCGCAGATTTTTAGCTATCAAAACTGCATACGCAGATGAACGTCTGATGTGTCCTCCAGTATTATCATCCTTATTTTCAACAAGGGTTGCGAATCCCATTACCATCTCGTTCTGATAATGCTCAAGCCCACATATGTCCGGGTTCTCCATAGTTAAATATATACTGATAGTTACTATTGTCGCGGCAATACATGTTATAAGAGACTCTGGGAACGCAACCTGTATGATTACTATTACAACTATACAAAATAACGAAGTAGACAGGCTGTTTCTTTTATGTTTTGAAATATACCTGTATTTTGAAAAAACTATGGCAAGAGATAAAATACAGTAAAATATTACACTTCCAAAGCAGACATAGACTGCCGCACCCATCGAATAATTTGTATATTTGCCCTCAATAAATGAAATATCAGGAAGCAATACAAGGGTAAGCCCGATAATTGCAATTAATGGAACAATGGTTACTGCCTTTATCCATTTTTTCTTAGGTATTCCTATCGTAACAGACACCCAATACCAGAATAGAAGGACCACATATATCTCATACGAAATAAACATGTAGGCATGAAAAAACAGATTAATTCCCCTTGGAATCTGCTGCAGATAATTAACCGTAAAGGCAGTTATTGCGTCAAATACTACAGCAACCTCCGTAACAATAAAAAGCATATCATATATTGTATTACAATTTGACTTTTTGGTAAGACGGTTTAATTGTTTTCCTTCTTTTATATAGTCAATTCCAACATATGCCAAAATCAGAAGGCAAATCAGCTGTGACTTACACCATTGTATTACTTCCATATTATTTTATCCCCCGTAACTTCTCCTGATACAATTTTTCAAAATTGTACTAGTCCTTATGTCACATTATAATCTGTTATTTCTATATTTTCAATTTCATTTTTGCGCTTAATTCACTATTGTTTTTATTTCAATTTCGTCATAGAATTCAAGTATAAATGATATGGAGGGTACTACAATGAACAAATGGTCAAGAATTAAGTTTTGTCCTAATCTTCCATTAGGTGAGGACGGAAAAAGAGTTACAGGTTCTAAAGAGCATATTGAGCTCTCAAAAAACGCAGCAAAAGAAGGTATGGTTCTCCTTAAAAATGAGAATAATGTACTTCCGCTAAAAAAAGGTACAAAGGTAGCACTTTTCGGAAAAGGCACCTTTGACTATGTAAAAGGTGGAGGAGGTAGTGGCGATGTAACTGTTGCATACACCCGCAATCTCTATGAGGGTCTAAAGCTTAAAAAAGACAAAATCAGCATATTTGAGGAATTATGCGATTACTATAGAACGGACATTGAGGCCCAGTATGCGTCCGGAAGTGTACCTGGCATGACAATCGAGCCTGATGTTCCTATGGATTTATTAGATAAAGCGAAAGCATATACTGATACAGCTATCATTTCTATCTGCCGTTTCTCCGGTGAAGGCTGGGATAGAAAAAGCGTAGTTGATCCAAACAATCCATCACTTTGGGATTTTGAAAGAGAAATGACTGAAGCTTCTGCAAGACTTTTTAAAAACGGTGATTTCTGTCTTTCTGAGAAAGAACAGGAAATGGTAAATATTGTAAAAACAAATTTCAAAAATGTTATTGTTGTTCTTAATATTGGTGGAATGTTTGATACTTCATGGTTCGTTGATGATGATAATATACAGTCTGCTCTGTTAGCACTTCAGGGCGGAATGGAGGGTGGTCTTGCCGCTGCAGAACTTTTATTGGGTGAAGGAAACCCTTCCGGCAAGCTTTGCGATACCTTCGCTAAGACTCTTGAGGACTATCCTTCTACTTACAACTTCCACGAGTCAAGAGACTATGTTGATTATACAGATGATATTTATGTTGGTTACCGTTATTTTGAGACAATTCCTGGTGCTGCTGAGAAGGTTAACTATCCATTCGGTTACGGACTTTCTTATACTACTTTTGATGTCGAGACAATCAGCACCTACATTTGCGACGGAAAGATTACTGTAAAGGTTCATGTTACAAATACAGGAAGCTATGCTGGAAAAGAGGTTGTTCAGGCTTATGTTTCCAAGCCACAGGGCAAGCTCGGAAAACCTGCAAAAGAACTTGTTGCCTTTGCTAAGACAAGAGAGCTTCTCGTTGGCGAAACACAGATTATGTCTCTTAGCTGGGATGTTTCTTCTATGGCCTCATATGATGACCTTGGTAAAGTACAGAAATCTGCTTATATCCTTGAGGCTGGAACATACAAATTCTTCATTGGTACAAGTGTCCGCGATGTAGTCGAGCTTGATTTTGATTACACTCTTAATGAGAATGTTATTGTTAATCAGCTAAGCGCAAAGCTTGTCCCTACTAGTCTTAATAAGAGAATGCTTGCTGACGGAAGCTATGAGGAGCTTCCAGTGTCAGAGCCTTTTGATACAGATTACTCAGCAATTGGCAACCTCGACAATGGTGTAAAAGAAGGTGTCGCTCCTCTAGTAAGAGCAATTCCAAGCTACCAGTTCTGTAAGGGAATTCCAAGAAATGGTGAGCACGACCTTATCGATGTCGTTGAGGGAAAAATTTCCATGGATGATTTTGTTGCACAGCTTACCATTGATGAACTCATTCATTTACTTGGAGGTCAGCCTAACACTGGTGTTGCCAATACATTCGGTCTGGGAAATCTGCCTGAATATGGTGTTCCTTCTGTTATGACTGCCGATGGTCCTGCAGGTGTAAGAATTAATCCTGAGGTTGGTGTCTGTACAACTGCATTCCCATGCTCTACTCTTTTAGCCTGCACATGGAATCCTGAAGTTATTGAAGCTGTCGGAATTGCTGGTGGTAAAGAGCTTAAAGAGAATAATCTGGGAATCTGGCTTACTCCGGCAATCAATATCCACAGAAGCCCTCTTTGTGGAAGAAACTTTGAATACTACTCTGAGGATCCATTCCTTACAGGTGTTTTGGCAGGTGCCATGGTTCGCGGTATTCAGTCTAATAATGTTGGTGCTACCATCAAGCATTTTGCTTTAAACAATAAGGAAACAAATCGTAAAAACAGTGATTCACGTGTTTCTGAGAGAGCGGCCAGAGAAATCTACCTTAAGCCTTTTGAAATGATTATTAAGAATGATAATCCATGGGCTGTTATGTCTTCTTACAATATCATTAATGGACACAGAGCATCTGAATGTCGTGAGTTACTAAACGATATTTTGCGTGATGAATGGGGTTATAACGGAATGGTTACAACCGACTGGTGGACATGCGGTGAGCACTACAAGGAAACCAAGGCTGGTAATGACCTTAAGATGGGTAATGGATATCCTGAGCGCGTGAAGGAAGCCTACGATAAAGGGGCAATTACCCGCGATGAGATTGAGATTTGCGTTAAGAGAATTCTTGGACTTATTATTAAACTTGACTAGCAGGAAGGGGGAATCAGGCACAAGATGTGCCGAATTCCCCCTTGCCAATTGTAGTCAGATTCTGCAAAATTAAAATCTTTTCTTAAGATAAACAACATAATTATAAATCTTCATATCTATGCATAAGCACAAATTCTTTAAATCGTGGCA
>JAXJVZ010000258.1:0-12878 GCA_036308285.1 Agathobacter sp.
AATTATATGGTTTCTAATTATATGGTTTCTAAAAATGCCACCGGAATGGTGGCATTTTTAACTCCATTTTTTTACTTTAACATCAGTAAGATTATCTCCCACATAACTAAGCTTCATCGAGAAAAAAGCTTCATTATCAAATAACATTTTCAAAAATTCGCGGTCGCCTTCCCAAAGATTTAAATTCATAATCTCAGATTTTGGAATCCAGCGGAGTTCTCCTTCATCACATTCCTTTAATTCTCCACTAAATCCGCTTGCTGTAAAAAGGTGCATATAGTCTGTCCCCCATTCTTCAGAGACAAAGGTTACTATTCCCCTGAATCTGTAATCAGTAAGAGTAAGTCCTGTCTCCTCATAAACCTCTCGAATTACACATTCTTCCGGGCTTTCGCCTTCCTCAAAATGACCACCAACGCCTATCCACTTGCCTTTGTTCTCATCTACCTTTTTCTTGTTACGAAGAAGCATCAGGTAACAATCGTCTTTTTCTATGTAGCATAAACTTGTATTTTTCATATTTTTTCTTCCTTTATTGTCTATTCAGAATCCCGTCCATACACTGGCAAAACCGCACGATAAATCGTGCTTTACCTTTCTGGAGTTCTTGTTTCGGAATTCGCATCAGCAGTTAAGACTCAAGTTTAACTACTATATAATCATGTCCAATCGCTTCTAAAAATTTTCCAAAAACATCCTTTGTTTTCAGTCTCATACTTGAGGTATTAATACATGGATGACATCCAAATTCTTCAGAATTTAAGACATCCTCATCAACAAGAAGCTGTACTCTGTTCTCCTTGTCATTCATAAGACCCATGACGCTTACAGAGCCAGGTGTTATATCAAGAAACTCCTCCATGAATTCTGGCGGAGCAAAGGAAAGCCTTGCACTATTTATCTGATGTGATATTTCTTTTGTCTTAAATTTCTTGTCTCCACGAATCATCAGAAGATAGAATTTTGTCTTCTGCGTGTTACATAAAAACAAATTCTTACATATAGTTGCAGGCGAAAGAATCTCATCAACGGCAGCACAGGCCTCCATTGTTTCTGCGGCTTCATGATCTACCCGCTCATACTCAATCCCTAATTTATCCAAAAGGTCATAAGTTCTTATTTCTTTATCCAGACGTCCTGAAATGTCAACCGGACGTCCTTTTTCAAGTTTTAATTCCATTTTCATTCCTCCAATCACCTTAGAATTCTATCATAACTCTACTGTAATTGAAAATGCTTTATTTCTCCATTACCTGCAACATAAAAATCGTCATCCGAGTACAATCCTCTATACCCGCTTGAATTTTCATTTTTTACAGTTGTTTTTTCTACAAGCTCAAATCCGTTTTCAGAATCATATGAATATAAATAGTATTTATCCGCAGCAAATCCAATCAGGTTCTTTCCTGGGTCTGCTAATATTGCCTTGTAATTATTCATTCCTTCGCAATAGTAACCATAATCATCAATCAGAGTGTATTTTTCCTCAATTGGATTGCATGGGTCACTTACATCAAACATTGTAATTTTGATTGTATCTCGCGCAGAATCTCCATAACCAATTCCAAGCACGTGAGTATCGTCCCACATATGAAGATATTCTGAGAAACCACTCACCTCAAGTTCTCCAAGGAGCTTAGGATTAGTTGGGTCTGAGATATCTGCCACAAAAAGTGGATCGACCTGTTTATAGGTTATGAAATATGCATAATTACCAACAAAACGTGCTGCATATATACGCTCATCTCTTGCGATTTCATTGATAACACCTACTTGTCTCATCTTTCCATCGAATACATAAAGTGTATTTACTTCTGATGATGATGAAGTGTCTGTTGCAAGAACATACAGAAAACCTTTATTCTCATTAATCGCAAAGCTGTCATTTAAATAACCACTTACAGAAGTTGATTCTCCGGCTTCCATAATTCCATTAGAAAAAGCCATTTTACTTATGTTTGTAATTCTTCTATTCCCCCTCCAGTCAGAGGCATAAAAATACATTGCATCTGAAGATACATATACTTCGTTGCTTCCGTTCATAACATATTTTGCATCAATAGCTGTTTCAGGATTATTAACATCAAAGCTTGAGATTAATGTTCCGGATGACACCTCATCTTCAATATAAATACAATCATAGCTAATTACTTTATCGTTTACCTGAGGAACCCATTTTGCAAGATTTTCCTCAAGTAGTGCCTTTCTTTTTCTTAAACCAGATGTAGTTGTATATTCGTCAGAGAAAACATAAACTGTACTTCCGATTTTTCTCGATGTCTTGTAATATCCATCCTGACGTGCCTTTCCAATTAGTTCAGGCTCTTTAGGATTGGTAATATCGTAACTTAAACATATGGTCTCATCCCTATCATCTTTGGAACTATAATGATTGGTAATAAGAAGAAGGTTTCCATCACTTACATAAAGCTCCTCTATCGAATCTGATGGTGAGTCAAATTCAGGGATAAGAACCGTCTCCTCACCTGGTTCTCCTTCCCTTATATCAGTGATTGAAATCTGACCTGATTCCACCATATAGATATAGCTTCCGTCCGTTTTTACAATATCACTTTCATCCACTCCTTCTGTCATGACATTAGTCGTTGAATGTGATACTTCGTTCTCCTTGGATGGACTTCCAGCTCCTGATGAACTATCTGCTCCTGATGAACTATCATTTGCAGCAGCTTCAAATGATATACTATTATCCGGAAGGAATTCCGCTTTAGGTACCTCATCGGTCAGCAGCGATTCTTCAAATGAAATATCGTTACTTACGCCATAATTTAAATCGCCGCTGGATTTTTTTGCATTCTTAACCGTATCATAGAAGTCCTCATATCCTGTCGCAAGAACATACTCACCCATTTTTTCAGAGCTCTTTATACCTGCATAAATACTGTCAGAAACATTACCCTGCATTTGTCCTATTACTATGCCTGATTCTAATTCCCCGACTCTGTTATTAAGTCTTACAACCTCTGTACCAAGTATTGCAACAGCCAGAAGTGCTGCAACTGTTGTAATAGAATGAGTTACTCTTGCAAATTTCCTAAAGCGCTTCTTCTTGTGTCTTATGGGTGTTCCTGCTTCTTCAATAATTTTTTCATCAATATGATTTAAACCATTAAATAAATCCTTATTTGTCATAAAAATAACTCCTCCTCTTCAAGATATTTTTTCAGTTCTGCACGAATTCTAAACAGAGTAGTCTTCACACTACTTTTACTTTTCCCGCTCTCATCAGCAAGTTCCTCAATTGATAAACCATACCAGTATCTTCTTACAAAAAGTATTCGTTTTTCCTTGTCCAATCTATTTAAAAAATCTGACAGACATCTTCCCAAATCAGACATTTCCCCTTCATACCTTGCTGTATTATCAGCCAGACACTCTTCCAGTTCATCTAACATACAATTTAATTTGCCGTTTCTTTTTGCTGCATTATTCCAGTCAATTCTATCGCAGACTATATTACGGCAAACCCTGTACAACCAGGATAGAAATTTTGCAGGTCTCTCCGGCGGAATTTTATTCCATGCTGCTATGTAAGTATCATTTACGCACTCAACTGCATCCTCGTGGTTAATCATTCCCTCTGCAAATCGTGTAAGCTTTGTTCCATACATATCTGATGTGATGCTTACCGCCTGCTGTTCTCTGCTAAAATACATGTCAAGTATTTGTTCTTCCGTATACATTTTCACAAGCAATCCTCCCTTCTATCTTTTATGTAGGATTCATTTATTGAGTGGTTACAGTAATTTGAAAATTTTTTATTTACAAATAAGTTCACAAAAAAGTTTTTATAAAAAATCATCCCTGTATAAGCTACAGGGATGTTCCATACAAACCAAAATATTATTTACACATATAAACTATAGGCACTATCTATGAGATTCCTTATACTCATACATTCTTTCATCAGCCTTAGTAATATGTATATTTAAATTTTCCTTACTTCCTTTTCTTCTGATAGATAATCCATAAGAAGTATCAACCTCTACAGGTAAATCAAGTGATTTTACTCCTTCCATTAACAATCTATTTGTCTTCTCACAACATTTTAAAATTTCTTCCTCTGGACAATTGATAAGTATAACCATAAACTCATCTCCACCCAGACGTCCGACATCTCCTCTGTCACCAAATACTTCTACTAGTACATTACTGAAAATACATAGGACTTTGTCCCCCATATCATGACCTAATGTATCATTAATTGCCTTAAATCTGTTCAAATCAAGGTACACTATGGCGATGTCATCTTTGTATTTAGTATTCAGCTGATCAATAAGCTTAAGCATGGCAAGACGACTGTAGCATCCTGTAAGAGAATCCGTAACATTTTTGGTATTACTTTTGTTCCAGTATAAAAGAATTCTTATCACATAGAAAAAAATAGTAATTACAATAAGCATTGCAGCATACTGGATATAAATAATATATTGCAAACCGCTATAAATATCTTCAGTTTTTACTCTTTGCACAATAGCCCAATCAAAATCAGCCAGATATGTAATATTAATAAGACTTTCCTGGCCTTCGTAATCTACTATGCCACTCTTGTCCCGTTTCTGCAAAAATACATCACTAATTATATTTTTATCATCTGTAGAGTCTAACTTCTCATATATACGTTCTTTGTTATACACTTCATGCATCTTGTCAGTAGCAAGAAAGAAACCCTCACTGTTTATCAGATAACTGCTTCCATCCATATACATTTGATTTTTGTTGAACATATCCATAATTCCACTTAGTTCCACTGCTCCACATAATGCTCCAACCTTCTGATTTCCATTATAAATTGAAACACTTACAGTTATAGTGGTTACATCAGCTCCATAGAATGGTTCTGTTATAAAAACATCATTCCTCATTACATCATTAATGAATGGTTCGTTCTTCTGATTTCTCTTCCGATTCTCCTCTGGATATAAAACCGTTCCATCTTTTCTTACAACAAACAAATGATGAAAACCTAATAACTTAGAATGATTCCTTATAAAAATGTTCTGATCTTCTTCATTCATCTCATATATCTGCGGATAACCTGCAATACCTTGTAATAATGCTATCTTCTCATCTATATATTCTTCAAACTGTACTTTCTGATTATATGCCAAAATGTGCATAGAATCATCAACCACTAAAAGCTGATTATTTCTTGATTTATTGGTGCATATTCCCAAAGCAACCAATAAAACAATAAACATTACGAAAATGATGCAAAGCATTATGCAATCTATTGGCTTAATATATGTAATTTTATTTTTAAAACTTTTCTTTCTCATGGTTTTATTATATATCTTAGAAAAAAGAATTACAATGAAAAAGACATCTGTCTTAATAACAGATGCCCTCTTTAACCTTCTATTCTATTTCTGATATTCTGCATTCTCAAATCCAAATCAGAGCTCTGGCTTGCACAGTATAACAATTCCTGAGCAAGCTCATTTTGAAGTTCTTCATCTAAATCCTTCTTATATCGAATTTTATGCTCAAGACTTGCCCAAAAATCCATTGCTATTGTACGAAGCTGAACCTCTACCTTCATATCCTTCTTCTCATCCTTTAAGAAAATAGGTACGGATACGATGAGATGAAGCGAACGGTATCCATTAGGCTTTGGATTTGCAATATAATCCTTCTTTTCAATTAATGTAATATCATCCTGCTTCAATAAACATTCTGCAAGCATATGAAT
This sequence comes from Agathobacter sp., assembly GCA_036308285.1. GTDB lineage: Bacteria > Bacillota > Clostridia > Lachnospirales > Lachnospiraceae > Roseburia. Next base: position 5,714 of record JAXJVZ010000258.1, read on the forward strand.
ATCTTCCGGAAAGGCGCAGATAACACGAACGCCTGCTATATCGTGAATATTCTCTTCAATCGATTCTACTGATAGAGGAATATTTTTCATATTAACCTTTTTTGCCAGAGATTCCATTGATTTAATTCTCGTTTTAATTGTCTCGATTGGATTTCTATCGTATTCCAACGAAAATTGTTCATTTAAAACCTTAAATTTTGTCTCAATCTCCATGATTGCACATCTGTAATAAGCCATTAATGTCTGAAATGGCTCCACATTTTTGCGAATCATCTCCATTACTTCATCAGATATTTGCTGATTCATCTGTACCCTCTCCTTTTTATCAAATTATCCTCTGCTGGCAGTTCCATTTTCAAGTCTTCTCAAAATCACAACTAATGGAACTATTAAAAAACCGCATAACAAATTACTTGTTCCATGAACCATATCCCATGGTAATCCGGCAATAATCCATGCTACCGTCGACTGAAAACTCATATGAAACATCAGGGCCTGCGCTGGTGCGTAAAGTGTTCCAAATAAAAAACCATGACATGCGTTTACTATTGGATAAACAATCATGCATTTTTTCTTTGACATATGTTTTGGAAGAAGCATTGTTACTCCCCAGAGAATTGTCCAAAGATATAAATATGGAATCCACCATAATGAAAATCCTGCTACGATTCCGTTCAACATCACATATGTATAAATAGGATACAATGCTTTTTTTCTATAAACAACTGTGAATGCAATCGTAAAAACTCCCAGGAGATGGACATTTGGAGCAATTTCCATCAGCATTTTTGATAAATACATAATTGCCCCAAACATCCCGAATTTAGCTATCTCTCTCGTAGAAAGCTTCATTATTTTTCAACCTTCAATGAATAAGTATGTCCTTCCTGTGGAACAACTCCATCAACTCCGGATGTAGCATACTGACCATCAATATAAAATGCCCAATATGTTCCATCAACATCATAATCTGCAGTAATTCCGTTTACAGTCTTTACATAAAGTCCATACTCACTATCATCTCCAGCGATTAAGTCAAACTCTAATAATGCGTCTGCTACAGACTCTTTATCTGTATGGATTTCGAAATTCTTCTGATTTCCTTCTCCATCTACAACTTCAAATGTAAATTTAACGCTTCCTTCACCTAATACTGTAACATCATCAGAACTAGTGCTATCTGCCTTGTCAGCATCTTCATTCTCTGTACCAGACTCTGTATCAATGTCATTCTGTGATGATTTCTCTGATTCTGTATCAATGTCATTCTGTGATGACTTCTCTGATTCTGTAGAGATATCGTTCTTAGGTGCTTCATCTTTTGCGCATCCTGCTGTAGTAAATGCCATAGCCACAATAAGCATCATACAAAGGAGCATTGAATTAAATTTGTTCTTTAAAAATTTCATTTGCTTTTCTCCTTCTGGGTTTATTATTTTATTATTTTATTTTTCTCTTACCGGCGCTCGCGGTAGTTCCATGAGAATTTATATTATTCAGATATTTCGACTTGACGATTATCGCAGACCGTCTTCTCAGATTAACTCCAATGACTTTTCCCAGTTTTGTGGCGTCTGGTAGATCTGTTTTTTAGAAATAATTCCACATAATATCTGCTATTAGGTTGGACATTTCAAGTTCGTCTCACGGCGACGTGCTCGTACAGGATTCTCACCTGTTTCCCCGAATAATATAAGCCTAGAACATATTAGCACAGAGTTTTGCAATCTACAAGTCAGTATTCAAAAATAGTCGTCTGCTTATTCTATCACATTGTATAATTGTATCCTCTGTATTAACATATTCTTCTTCCATCAGTAAATCACCAATTTCATCTGCTTTAATTCTTCCTTTTAATGGATTCTTCACCCCTTCAATTCGGCCAATAACAGTTACATTAACTTCACTTCTTTCAAATGATAAATCTGTTTCTTCCATTGTACAGTCTTCTAAGATTAAACCTTTACAATAACATAATGGCTGTGTTCCTATAATTTTGCACCGAATGAATTTGAGGTTTTCGGCATACCAGCCAAGATATTCTCCTTTTACTATACTGTCTGCTACTGTGACGTTTTTGCTGTGCCAGAATGCGTCTTTTGTGTCCAGCTCTGAGTTTTTGATTGTCATGTTTTCTATGTAATGGAAGGAATATTTCCCTTTCATTTTCAAACCGTCTATCTCTACGTTTGTACATTCGAAAAATGGGTATTCTGACTGCATAGTAGATGAAGAGACCTTTATGTTGTGGCTTCTCCAGAATACTTCCGGGGAGATGATGTCGCAGTCTTTTACTTCGATGCCAGAGCACTCTCTTAATGCCTTGATTCCGTGCATCTTACAGTTTTCGATTGTTACATTGTTATCGTACCATAATGCCGCACGGCAGTTTTCTGTCATTTCACAGTTTTTTATGATTACATTATCATCATGCCAGAATGGATAGCGAAGATTGAAAAAACAATCTTCTACAAGGATGTCTTTACACTCCTTGAATGCAGATTCTCCGTCTTGTGGGCCGTCGAATTTGCAGTCTTTTACTTGCGTGTTTGATGTTCCATATAAAGCGCGTTCTTCATCGAACTGCATCTTCTCTACCAGTTTTTTCATTATATGTTTCCTCCTTTTACGTGTCAGGATTGCTGACATATTCCTCCGCGCATTTAATATTGGTCCTGCTTTGGGCGGAAAATATACAGCAGTACGGATTTGCAGATGTTGTCTGCTATCATGCAGAGCCATACTGCCGTTAAGCCGAGACCTAGAATTTTTACACAGATGAAGGTGCATAGGATTCTAACACCCCACATGCTTAGGGATTCACATGCGAATATGTGCCTGGTCTGCCCCAGACCAAATGATATTCCTTCCATAACTATCATCAGACCGAAGAATGGTTCTGAGAAAGATACTAATTTCAGCATTTCGCTTCCGATTAGCGCTACTTCTTTTGAGTTTGTAAATATTTGCATGAATGGATATGCAAATAGAAATAGTGCAAGTCCGTTTACCAGCATTATTATCATTGTTAAAAAGATTGCTACTCGCTCTGTGGCTTTTAGTTTTTCAATGTTGCCTTCTCCTAATGCATTTCCTATCAAGGTGCTGGTCGCTGCCCGAAGTCCGTAGCCCGGAATATAGACGATTTGTTCAGCTGTGATTGCTATCGAATGGGCTGCAAATATTGTTGTTCCCATTCCTGATACCATACTTGCAAATGCAATGTAACCTGAACCGCTAAATACTGTCGCGCCGAGTGTTGGAAGACCTATCGTGAATGCTTCTGACATTATTGACTTATCCAGCTTTAAATCAGGGAGCGTTGGACGTAGCTTTGATTTACCAAGCATTACCAAAAGCATCGCAAGACCGCCTAATCCGAAACTAATACTTGAGGCTATTGCGGCTCCTGTAACTCCCAGATTAAGTTTGTATATAAATAGAATGTTTAATAATACATTCAGGATATTTTGTGCAACACTTATGTACATCGGCGATTTAGTGTCTTTTATTGACCTTATCATTGCAGCAAATACTCTTGATGATGTTCTAAAAATTAGTGTTATGCTGGTTATTGAAAAATATAAGCTGGCTGGTTTTACTATGTCAGGTTCTACCCCCATCCATATTGGAATATATGGCGAGAGTACCAGGGCTATTATTTCTAATATTAGTCCTATGATGATGGCATATGTAATTGATTGGCCTGTTAATTTTTTTAATTTATTTTCATCGCCCGCTCCGTTTGCCTGGGATGCCAATGCAAGCATGGCTACTGCTATCGCACCTGGAATCGAATGAATCATCCAGCCAATTGTGGTTGTTGTACTTACTGCAGCTGTTGCTTTCTCCCCTAAGTGGCCTACCATTGCGGTGTCGACATACTGAAGAAGGGTTGATAGTATTTCTTCAAGTATTGTCGGCAGTGACAGGCTTACTAAAGATATTAGGGCGGATTTATTGTATTTATTTTTCACTAAATCATTTCCTAAAATATGTTTTTCCATTTACTTTAAGTCTATTAATTAATTAGAAAAGTAAAAGAGCCCGCTCTTTGAGCCAACTCCTTACTGAAAACTATTCGTCACCCAGCGATCAATTAACTGACTCATCTGGGTGTGGTCTTCGGTCAATTTACTTTGTGTGCGAATTTTTTTCTTACGCTCCTTCTGTGTTGTTGCAAATACACACTTTGGATCGTGATATTTTATTGATTCCTGAATTTGCTTTTCTTTATTTTTCATCCTGCATCTCCTAACTAATTCAAAAACTCTCCAGCTTTCTTGCTACATACTTCTACAACTTGATATAGTTAGGATTTGCCGATTTTTTATGTTATATTCGAAAATTATTATTCCAAAATTTGAAATATAAATATTTTATTTTAATTATTGTTTTAAGTATCTTTGTAATGACTCATCTGACATTAAGGAAATCTGATCAATAAAATTATTTCTAAATGTCATTGTTCCGCCACCACATGCATCTGTTTTATCTGATGCAATTTCACCAGCAATACCTATAAATGCGCAACAGGCTGCCGCACTTTTTGCGGACGATTCTATTCCTAAAAATGCACCTAGCATTGCAGAGGACATACAGCCACTTCCTGTAATTTTTGCCATTTTAGGGGCTCCGTTGTTACATGTGTATGTTGTTGTACCGTCAGTTATGATGTCCTTTTCACCAGAAGCAATTAAGATTATCTCATGCTCTTTTGCGTATTTTTGCATTGACCTGGTATCGAGTGTTTTATCACTTGAGTCAACTCCGGTTGCTGTGCTTCGATTCTCCAGTAAGGCCTTTATCTCCGAATAATTTCCGCGAATACAGGTCGGATGGATTTTCTCTATCAGAGCACTGCATTTCTCGCGTCGGTATGTAGAACCTGATATTCCAACCGGATCAATTACAATGGCATGTCCACATTTGCCTGCAACCAGACCTGCTTTCTCCATTGCTTGATAGTCATCAATTGCACCTAAATTACATACCAGGGCATTGGTTCCTGCAGTTATTTCTTCTACCTCCATTGGGTGGTGTGCCATTGTAGGAGATGCACCTGCTGCAAGTAAAATGTTTGCACAGTCATTTACTGTAACTGCGTTTGTGATGCAATGAATGATTGGACATTCTTTTTGTATTCTATTATGAAGCTCTGCAATATATTCCGCTCTTAATTCCATTGTCCTTTTATTCCTCTAATGATTCCTTCATTTTACCAAGCATTCCAGATTTTTTCAAAGGCAATGTGATTATTATTGCTGCGATTGTTCCTGCGCATGTGCTGATGAGGAATGGAATTACGAATGTAAAAAGTGCTGCTGCTTTGTTTCCCATCACAAGATATGCGATTGGGAAAGCAAGCATTCCGCCGATGATTCCTGTTCCGATTACCTCGCCAATATATGCGAATGGAAGTTTCTTTCCATATTTATATAAAAGACCTGCGAGTAATGCTCCGCACATACTTCCCGGGAAGGCAAGTGGACTTCCGAGACCTGTAAGATTACGGATTAATGATGCAATAAAGGCCTGTGCCAGCGCCCACCATGGTCCTACGGTTACTGCACAGATTATGTTTATAAAATGCTGGACCGGTGCGCATTTTGAACCGAATACCGGAAATGAAAACAGACTTCCGACTACGGCTATTGCTGCAAAAATTGCTGTGATTGTTAATTTTTTTATACTTGTTCTTTTCATGTTAACCTCGTGCGTTTGAGTTTTTATCATTTATTTATACTAGTACTCTTCTACATTAAACCTATGAACTACATTACAATTACATGTTGTACTCTCCTTCTACTGCAAATGCATGATTCATAGGACCGCTTCCTTTTCCAAGGTCAAGCATGTCTGCAAGTGCACCAGAAATATAATTTTTTGCTAATCTTACCGCTTCTTCCAATTCTCTTCCTTTTGCAAGGTTTGATGCAATTGCAGATGAGAGTGTACATCCTGTTCCATGTGTATTTGGGTTGTCAATTCGTTTTCCATGGAACCATACCGGAGTTTTTCCTTTCTGGAATAAAAGATCATTTGCATCATTTAACTGATGACCTCCTTTTAGTAAAACGGCACAGCCTAAAGTGTTACAGATTTTCTCTGCAGCTTTTTCCATATCTTCCTGTGTTTTTATCTCCATACCTGAGAGCACTTCTGCCTCTGGTATGTTTGGTGTGATAACAGTTGCAAGTGGTAATAATTTACTCTTTAATGTTTCTATAGCATCCTCGCTGATTAATCTTGATCCGCTTGTTGCTACCATAACAGGGTCTACTACGATGTTTCTGGCATTGTATTGTTTTAGTTTGTCGGCTATTGTCTCGATTAATTCAATCGATGAAACCATTCCTGTCTTAATTGCATCCGGATAGATGTCTGTAAAAATGCTATCCAGCTGCTCTGCTAAAAATTTTGGAGTAACCTCCATGATGTCTGTTACGCCTGTTGTATTCTGAGCAGTCAATGCTGTGATTGCGCTCATGGCATATACGTGATTTGCTGTCATTGTTTTGATATCTGCCTGAATGCCGGCTCCTCCGCTGCAATCACTTCCTGCTATTGTTAATGCTGTGTACATAATTTTATTATCTCCTAAATTCCATAAAGTTTTTACAAAATTCCTGACCTTCTTTTGGGGGAATGCGCCTCAGCTTTGCTAAAATGTTTTTATATTTTAGATGATAGTCTCAACTTTAACTAATAAATCTCTTGTAGATGCTTCAATATCTTCGCAGGCAAAAATACCACTTACTACTGCAACTCCTGCCATTTTTCTGCCTTTTAATTTGAGAACATTGTCTCCTGTAATTCCACCGATTGCAACAACGGGAATTTCAACACTCTCGCAGATTTCCTCTAATAAAGCATGTTCCATTGGCTTTGCATCTAACTTTGTGCTGCTTCCAAATACTGCGCCACTTCCAAGATAATCAGCGCCTGCTGCTTCAGCTAACTTGGCCTGTTCGATTGTTTTGGCAGTTACTCCAATTATTTTGTCCGCTCCAAGAATTTCTCTTGCCTTTTTTAATTCCATGTCAGACTGTCCAATGTGAACGCCATCAGCGTCGATTTTCTTTGCAAGGTCTACATTATCATTTATTATTAGCGGTACATTATAGCTGTGGCAAAGCTCTAAGAGCTCTTTTGCTTCTTTTTC
>JAXJVZ010000259.1:0-7558 GCA_036308285.1 Agathobacter sp.
CAGCAGAATGCTGCAAGTACACAGGAGACAACAGCATCAATTGAGGAACTTGTTGCTACAATCAATATAGTTTCTCAGCAGGCGGTTGAGGTCAAGGATCAGGCACAGAACCTTGATGATGCTATGCAATTCTTTAAACTATAGAAAACACTCCATATTCCGGAACAAAGATTATTTGCGGGATATGGAGTGTTTTTGACTTTTAGAATCCAATATTATCATTAACTAAAATGACATTAATTCTATCAGCATGCCTTGAGTATCTTGTGATTAAGAACTGGCAGCAAACTGTGTCAGGAGTCTTGCAATCCATGCAGGAACCGGTTTTGGTGCAAGGAGTGTTTTTTCCAAAACGAAGAGCATTTATAGGTGCAGATTCATTGCGTGCTCTTTTTAGTGCACTGTCAACATCACTGGCAGCCTTGTTCATTCCCACTATAAGTACAAGCTTTTTTGGTCCGTAAGCATAAGCAGATACGCGGTTTGCATTTCCATCTATATTTACCAGAATTCCATCGTATGTAATTCCGTTAACGCTTCCTAAAAATACATCACAGCCATATGCTAAAAGCTCTGCTTCTCTTGGATTTTCAGCTTTAGACCTGTTGATGTATTCATAGTTTCCATTTTCAATTTCGTTTAAAAGTCCAATTTCTTTTATGGAAGCAGAGCCTCCGTTTGATACCTTAGAACCTTCTGGAATAAGCTCTAAAGCAAGCTTTAAAGCTTCCTCCTTATTTGCGGCGTAGTAGCCCTTCATGTTTCTTGATTCTAAGCCTTTTATGATTTGTCTGGCCAAAATTTCATTTCTATTAAAAATATTCTCGTTCATATAGTCTCTTCCTTCCGATTTATTCTATTTGGTAAATATACTGTATATTTATTATATTCAATATTTATGATATTGATTTGAGAGAAAAATGTAAATGTTTTTTTCGTAAAAAACGGGGCTTGGTTGACCATAAAAAAAACAAATGTTATGTTTATAAATAAAAGTAGTTAGATAGAAATCAAATAGTGGGGTCAATATGAGAAAAATACTGATAACAAATGATGATGGAATTACAGCTGACGGAATTGTAAGACTTGCAAAGGCTGCAAAAAAGTTCGGAAAGGTTTATGTTGTAGCACCTGATTCGCAGCGAAGTGCCATGTCACACAGAATCACTCTTCGAGAGCATATCGATGTGAGAAAATACGATTTCCCAGTTGAGGATGTGGAAGCATATGTTTCGACAGGAACTCCAGCAGACTGTGTCCGTTTTGGAATATTAAATATTGTAAAGGAAAAACCTGATGTTGTTCTTTCCGGCATCAATTTTGGATTCAACAGTGGTACGGATATCCAGTATTCAGCAACTGTTGGTGCAGCGCTTGAGGCTGCGTGCGTGGGAGTTCATGCAATTGCATTTTCTGAAGGCTTTGATGATGTTCATGAGGTTACAGAGGCTTATCTTGAGGAGATGATTGCAAAACTGATTGACAGAAAGCTTTCATATAATCAGGTCTGGAATGTTAATTTTCCAGGCTGTAAGCTGAGTGAATTTAAGGGGATTTTAGAGGACAGAGTTATAGCCCGTAATTCATTTTACAATGATGAGTACATAGAGGAGCTCTTAGAGGATGGAACGATGCGGCTTAGAGTAGAGGGGCATTATCATGAAGTTGCTGAGGCGGGAACTGACTTTAGGGCAATTGTGGACGGGTATATATCAGTAGGGGTAGTCAATAATTTGCAGTAAAATCTAATATAATATATAAGCTATAAGAGAAAGTATGATATAATATTAAAAAATTAATAGAGAGGGAATATTTTATAATTTGGAATAGAAAAACTATGAAGTTTAATAGAAATTCATAGCATTCAGGGGGAAAACATGAAAAATATTGGATTGATTTTCAGGAAAGATATAGGAGGACTTCTTAAAAATTTTCTGGCTTTGGTAATTGCACTTGGGGTATGTGCTTTGCCTGCATTATATGCATGGTTCAATATCTATGCAAACTGGGATCCTTATGCAAATACCGGAAATGTGAGGATTGCTGTAGTTAACAATGACAAAGGCTGGATAAATGAGGATAAAGAAAATATCAATATAGGTCAGTCTGTTGTTAATGAGCTTAAGGAAAAGGATTCAATTGGATGGGTATTTTTGGAGACGGAACAGGAAGCAACAGAAGGGGTTAAATCTGGCAACTATTATGCTGCAATTGTAATAGATGCTGATTTTACATATGGTATGTATCGTGGCGTAAAGGAGAATGTAGAGAACCCCAGAATTGTATATTATGTAAATGATAAAAAGAATGCAGTTGCCACAAAGATAACAGACAGTGCGATATCAGCTGTACAAAGAAGTGTAAACAAACAGTTTATACAGGTTGTGGTAGAAGGTATTTTTGAAAAAACTAATTTGATTTATAAAGATTTGGAAAACGAGGATATTGTAGGAACATTTGTTTCAAAATTGGAAGCTGTTGATGAAAGTCTAAAAGAATACAGTGGTATAATAGAAAGTTTGATGGATGGCAATGACAAATTGTCGGGAACTGCTGGAAGCGTGGCTGAAGAAATGGAGTCTGGACGGATTATGATTCAGAATGGAATCAATTCGATTGAGGAAGGCAGGTCAAAGCTTTCATCTACACAGACTTCTTTTAATACATTTAGTTCTACAGTGACAACACAGTTAACAACTATAGAGACAACACTAAATACTCTTTCACAGCAGATTCAGGACGCACAGTTTAATAAGGATGTAGAAGTTCTCAAGGAGGATCTGGCGCAAATTGGTGTAGTGGCAGGACAACTTGCGGATGAGCTTACACAGTTAAACATTCCGTTTGATGAGGTAACTCAGGAAGTGGCTGATACCTCAGTAAAAGAAGGAGTGTTGCCAGATGGAACGGATACAGGTGAAACGAATCTGGAAAAATATGGAATTAACAATATTTTAAGTTTACAGAGTACAATCAATTCCATGAGAGAGCTTGCCAATGAAATTGGAGTGGAAGCGGGAGCTGTTGATATTACAGGTACTGCGGATTATGCAGTAGAACAGATACAGAGTTCTCTGTTGTCTTATAGTCAAAGTGTTGCTGAGATTAGAAAAATGTATGATGTTAAAGTTGTTCCAAGGGTGACAAATCTCATTTCGCAGATGGGAGATGTATTGTCATCAGTTGAGATAATTCTAAATAACATATCTGATACAACAGGAACAATGGGAGATATATTTGTTGGAGTTAGTGATACGCTTGATATTTTTAATATGAGTCTGTCAGAACTTCAGGGTATTATGGATAATGCAAGATTCAAGGTGGAGGATGCACTTGAGACAATTAAGGAAGCAGATTCAGACAACAAGTTTGATGTAGTTATGGATATTCTTGGTGGGGAACCTAAAGTACTTGGGGAATTTTTTTCGGAGCCTGTTCAGGTTAATGATAATTACATATATGAGATATCAAATTATGGGTCTGGTGTAGCTCCGTTCTATACAACCCTTGCAATATGGGTGGGAATGACAATACTTGTATCCATTGTAAAAGTTCATGCAAATGGAGACGGATTGGACAATGTAAAACCATCGGAGTTGTACTTTGGCAGATATTTTACATTTTTATTGTTTTCTCAGATACAGACCGCAATCATAGTTTGGGGAGATTTGGTATTGCTTAAGATACAGTGCTTACATCCATGGAAGTTCTATTTGGTATCAGCCATGGCGAGTCTTGTGTTCTCGCTTTTGATATATTCTCTTACAATTTCATTTGGAGATATAGGAAAGGCCATGGCAGTTGTTGTAATGGTTATTCAGATTGCTGGAAGTGGTGGAACATATCCGATCGAGGCGTTACCATCATTTTTCAGAGCTGTGTACATATTTTTCCCATTCCCATATGTAATAAATGCTATGAGAGAATGTATCGGAGGAATGTATGAGCATAAGTATTTGGTTTGCATGTTACAACTTGCGCTGTTTGTAGTTGCTGCACTTGTTATTGGACTTGTAATTAGAATTCCATTTATCAGACTTAATGAATTTATTGAGAAACGAATGGAAGATACTAAGATGTTGTAGGAGGTGTATATGGGCGACGAAAAGAAATATCATGAGATGTATAATAAACTCGTGGGCTATGAGAAGGAAATTCACGAAAAAAATCAGAAAAGAATAAATATTGGAATAAAATGTATTTATGTAATACCACTTGTTTTTCTCATACTTCTTTTTCTCACAGAAAGTAATAAAATCGTATTTCTTACGTTATGGATAGCAAGCTTATTTTGTATTGCGACATATCTTATATGGATAGAGTTTACAGATTATGAGCTTCAGAAGAAAATGAATGAAATTAGTGGAAAAACAGAGAATGAATTTGAAGGACTTCTTTCTAATGATAATGTTACAATGGTTGAGGACTGTTTGATGGCGGCTCAGGAGAAGGTTGAACAGCGTATTACTGCAGCAACTGAGAAGGTTTATGAAAAGAAGGTAGCAGTTCAGGAGAAATGGGATAAGAGGAGGAACTCAGATGATTAATATTTTTCGAGTGTTCCTGTCGGATGTAAAGAGATTATCAAATAATGTGGTAGCGATTGTAATTATTATGGGATTAACAGTAATTCCGGCCTTGTATGCCTGGTTTAATATAATGTCTAACTGGGATCCTTATGGTGAAGATGCTACAGCTCAGATGAATATAGCAGTATATTCTTGTGATGAAGGTGTGGATATTGGGGGATTGAGCATCAATGTAGGAAACACAATAGTAGAAAACTTAGAAGCAAATAAAACTATTGGCTGGGTGTTCGAGGAGAATGAGATGGATGCTCTTCAGGGAGTGTACAATGGAGATTTCTATGCAGCGATTATAGTTCCACAGAATTTTACTGATAATATGCTCAGTTTCCTTAGTGGAGAGCCAAATCATCCAACTATTTCGTACTATGAAAATAGCAAGAAGAATTCTATTGCTACAAAGATTACTTCAAAGGTAAAAACAACTGTTCAGGAGCAGGTAAATGCAGCAATATTAAGTACTCTGACAAAGGCGGTTTCAGCATCGGGGGGATTTCTGGCTGGAAATAGTGATACTATAACTAAAGGCGAAATTTTAAAACTTGAAGACATTGAGAAGAACCTTGAGACCTATGCCAAACTGTTAAATACGTTGTCTTTATTGACTGGTTCAGCAGCTGATCTGGTAAATACAACTCAGTCGATACTTCCAGGTGTTGAAGGTCTTATAGAGGGGAGTCATGAATCAGTAGCATCAATGCAGGAGTCGGTTTTATCAGGAGCACAGACAACACAGGCAATTTCAAGTATGGTGGATATGAGTCTGGATAATATTAATGACCGGCTTTTAGCCTTTAATATGGCGGTACAAAATATCACAATCGATGCAAGTCCTGTGGATAATCTCAAGGGCATTGAACAGGTAAGTCAAATAGTGTATGTAACACTTGATATGCTGGATTCATTTAGTATTGATACAAGTGGTGTCAGGAATGAGTATTCAAATTTGGAAGAAGCAATTGATGTATTAATATCAGATTCCCAGATTACAGAGGAAAAGCTTGAAACAATGAAGAATACAATATCTACAAGTATTTCATCAGTACTTGTATCAGTTGAGTCGCTTCAGACTGATTTTGATTTTTCAATAGCTCCAAGTCTTGACAATAGTGTCTATAATATTGAACTTTCATTGATTGAAGCGAACAGGATGCTGGGAAGCCTCGATGACAGTTTTCCACAGATTGATTCGGCATTGGAAAGTTATAAGACAACACTTGAGTATGGAACAGGAAACATCAATACGACAAGAGATTATGTTATTAATCTACAAAGTAGTGTGAGAAATCTTATTGATAATTTGAATGGGCTGGCTGATGATGAACAGTACCAGGAGATTATGGAGTATCTTGAAACTGAACCAGAGATTATTGCAAGTTTCATATCTTCCCCTATTCAGATGGAAACGGTAGTATTCTATGAAATAGAGACGTATGGTTCTGCAATGGCATCATTCTATACAGTATTGGCGTTGTGGGTAGGAGCGCTTATAACAGTGGCACTGGTACATGTCAAAGTACAAGACACAGAGGATTTAAAGGGAATAAAAAATTATCAGAAGTTCTTTGGAAGGTATATTGTATTTTTTCTTATTGGACAAGCACAGACTCTTATAACAGTGCTGGGAAATCTGTTCTATGTTCAGATAGATTGTGTACATCCATTTCTTTTCTGGGTTACATCTGTAGTTATAAGTCTGATGTTTACATTCTTCATGTATTCTCTTACATATGCATTTGGAAATGTGGGAGAAGCAATTGCAGTCATAATTATGGTAATTCAGGTTGCTGGTACAGGCGGAACATTTCCAATAGAGGTTCTTCCAAATGTATATCAGATAATCTATAAATTCCTGCCATTTACATATGCAATGAATGGACTTAGAGAATGTGTAGGAGGATTTTACAATAACTATCTGGTACAAAATTTATGTTTTTTAGGAATATACATTATTGTATCTGTTGCAATAGGTATTTTGAGAAAGCCATTTGCAAAATTAAATCACATGGTAGAGATGAGTAAGGAGAAATCCGGACTTCTTATATAGATTATTAAAATCATAGACAATGCTGTTTAAATAATCATTTTTTGCGCATTTTATCTTTGGTTTGAGGTTTGAGGTTTGGAAAAAAGGTCTTGAAAAACAGAACAAATGTTTGTATAATAAATATAGGAGGCAAACATATGTACGATATTCAGACAAACCTTACTTTAGAAGACAAACTTACAATTTTAAGTGATGCAGCAAAATATGACGTGGCATGCACCAGTAGTGGAGTTGACAGAAGAGGCCAGAAGGGGATGCTGGGCAATTCCTGTGCGGCGGGGGTATGTCATGCTTTTGCGGCAGATGGACGTTGTATTTCTCTGCTTAAGATACTTATGACGAATCATTGTGCATATGATTGCAAGTATTGTAAGAGCAGAAGAAGTAATGATATTCCGAGGGCTACATTTACGCCGGAAGAGATTTGTGAGCTTACTATAGAATTTTACAAGCGTAATTATATAGAGGGACTTTTTTTAAGCTCTGGTATTTTGGAGAATCCTAATAATACGATGGAGAAGATGTGCCAGGCGCTTCGTCTGCTTCGGACCAAGTACAGATTTAATGGTTATATTCATGTGAAAGCAATTCCGGGAGCGTCGAATGAATTATTGTATTCTGCAGGTTTACTGGCAGACCGTATTAGCATTAATATGGAGCTGCCTACACAGGACAGTCTGAGTCTGCTTGCGCCTAATAAGAATATGAATAATATTATCAGACCTATGAATCAGATATCAGAAACTATTGCTACTCACAGAATGGCAATTGGTAAATCAGCCAGAATGGAGAGAGCGGGCATTAATAAGCATCTGGTTCACAGTATATGGGGAACTGATAGCAGGAAAATTGCGGGCAGGTCTGGTTATATGTCTGATTATGATGTATGTAATAGTCAGAATAATAATTACAGCAAGAATCAGAG
>JAXJVZ010000260.1:0-7649 GCA_036308285.1 Agathobacter sp.
ATATTGGACCGGCAGCAGGTACTCATGGTGGACAAATAATAGCAGCAGGTACAGCAAAAGAGATAATGAAGTGCAAAGCTTCTGTAACTGGTGCATATCTTAGTGGAAGAATAAAGATACCGATTCCAGAGGAGAGACGTAAGCCTACAGGTTTTCTCACTATCAAAGGTGCCAGAGAGAATAATCTTAAAAATATTGATGTTGATATTCCTCTTGGAATAATGACATGTGTAACCGGAGTGTCCGGTTCAGGAAAGAGTTCGCTCACTAATGAGATACTTTATAAACATCTGGCTAAGAAGTTAAATCGTGCAAGATGTATTGCAGGTGATCATGATGAGATAATTGGAGTAGAACAGCTTGATAAGATAATCGATATAGATCAGTCCCCAATTGGAAGGACTCCAAGATCAAATCCGGCAACCTACACCGGCGTGTTTGATATGATTCGTGATTTATTTGCCGCAACTCCTGATGCAAGGGCAAAGGGATACAAGAAGGGAAGATTCAGCTTTAATGTCAAAGGTGGAAGATGTGAGGCCTGCAGTGGAGATGGAATAATAAAAATTGCAATGCATTTTCTCCCGGACGTATATGTTCCGTGTGAGGTTTGTGGGGGAAAACGTTACAACAGAGAGACGCTTGATGTTAAGTATAAAGGTAAAAGCATATATGATGTGCTTGATATGACTGTAGAAGAAGCGCTGGATTTCTTCAAAAATGTTCCTAAGATTCATAATAAGATACAGACATTGTATGATGTGGGTTTGTCATATATTAAGCTTGGACAGCCATCCACTGAACTCTCAGGAGGAGAAGCACAGAGAATCAAGCTTGCAACCGAGCTTAGCAGAAGAGGTACAGGTAAGACAATTTACATTCTTGATGAACCGACGACAGGACTTCATTTTGCAGATGTGCACAAACTTGTGGAGATTTTAAGACGCTTATCAGACGGTGGAAACACAGTAGTAGTTATTGAACACAATCTTGATGTTATAAAAACAGCAGATTATATCATAGATATGGGACCAGAAGGAGGAGATGGGGGTGGAACAGTTATTGCTAAAGGAACTCCGGAAGAAATCTGCAAGGTGCAGGAGTCATATACAGGTCAATTTCTTAAACCATATCTTGGAATTGAGAAAACGGATGAACTGAAAAATGACTAATAAATGATGAAATCTTAATTATTTTTTATAAACTATTATAAAAATTATTAAAATTAGTTTCTTTCCGATAAAAACCCTTTGAAAAATGGAATTTATTGTATATAATAAATTAGAATATGTAAAAATATGTTTAAATGAGTTTTTATGTCTGCAAGACTCTATATATAGATGAGAATAACAGAAGGGAGTTCAACAAATGATTGGAACAGATATCGGAATAGATTTAGGAACAGCTAGTATTTTAGTATATATTAAGGGCAAAGGTGTAGTACTTAAAGAGCCTTCAGTAGTTGCATTCGATAGAGATACAAATAAAATAAAAGCCATTGGTGAAGAAGCAAGACTTATGCTTGGAAGAACTCCAGGTAATATTGTAGCAGTAAGACCTCTTCGTCAGGGTGTAATATCAGATTATACAGTAACTGAGAAGATGATTAAATATTTCATTCAGAAAGCGCTTGGAAAGAAAACATTCCGTAAGCCACGAATCAGTGTATGTGTACCAAGTGGTGTAACAGAAGTAGAGAAGAAGGCTGTAGAAGACGCAACATATCAGGCAGGTGCAAGAGAAGTTGCAATTATCGAAGAACCAATCGCGGCTGCTATTGGAGCAGGAATTGATATTTCAAGACCATGTGGTAATATGATTGTTGATATTGGTGGTGGAACAGCTGATATTGCAGTTATTTCATTAGGTGGTTCAGTAGTAAGTACTTCTATCAAAATCGCGGGAGATGACTTTGATGAAGCGCTTGTTCGTTATATGCGTAAGAAGCATAATCTTTTAATCGGAGAGCGTACAGCAGAGGATATTAAGATCAAGATTGGAACATGTTATCCATTAGCACAGAATGAGACTATGGATGTAAGAGGACGTAACCTTGTTACAGGACTTCCAAGAACAATTACAGTTAGCTCAGAAGAGACAGAGGAAGCATTGCGTGAGGCAACTCTTCAGATTGTTGAGGCAGTTCATTCAGTTCTTGAGAAGACACCACCAGAGCTTGCTGCCGATGTTGCTGATAGAGGAATTGTACTTACAGGTGGTGGTGCATTACTCCGCGGTCTTGAGGAGCTTATCGAGGATAAGACAGGAATTAACACAATGACAGCAGAACAGCCAATGACATGTGTTGCCATCGGAACAGGTAAATATGTAGAGTTCCTTGCTGGCAAGAGAGATGATGATTAATTAGTCTTTTGAAAGGGATTTCGCAAAAGTGAGGTCCCTTTTTGCTTTTTTACAGAAAAAATGGCAAAACAATAAATTGTTATGTTATAAAATAGTCAATACATACCGATAAGTATAATAGTAGTCTACATTTTTGAATAAATTAGGAGAGATACATGGTAAAAGGGTTGTACACAGCCTACACAGGCATGGTGAACGAAATGAAACGAATGGATACACTTGCGAACAATCTTGCAAATGCGGATACATATGGATATAAGAAGGAAGGAACAACTTCCCATTCGTTCAAGACAGAATTAGCCTTGAGAATAAAGGATACATCTAATTATGGCATGCCAAAAAGACTTGGTGGAATTACATATGGTGTGCATCTTGGTGAAACTTATACAGACTGGGATGAAGGAAGCTTTAAGGTGACTGATAATGCAACAGATCTTGCTATTGGAGGCAAAGGTTTTTTTGCAATTGAGTTTACAGATAAAAATGGTAATACATCAGTAAAGTTGTCCAGAGATGGCGCTTTTAAGGTTGATACTAACGGGTACCTTGTTACTGCCAATGGGGATCATGTGCTTAATGCAACCGGAGCGTTAAATATGCAGGCAGGTCAGGAAAACTGGGTGCAGGTGGATCCAAATGCAGAATTTAGTGTAAATTCAATGGGATATATAACTCAGAATGACCAGATTGTAGGAACAGTTGGTCTTGTAGATGTAGATAACTATGACTATATAGAAAAATATGGTGAGAATTTGTACAATCTTGTAGATGGTGGAAATATAATTGCTTCGAATGCTCAGATAGAACAGGGTGTTCTGGAAACATCTAATGTTAATGTTGTGTCAGAGATGGTTAACATGATAACAATCCAGAGAGCTTATGAAGCAGGGCAGAAGGTAATAACATCGATTGACAGCACCCTTGATAAAGCAGTTAATCAGGTTGGAAAGGTACAGTAAGGAGATTAAGGCTTATGATGAGAGCACTTTATACAGCTGCAACAGGAATGATTTCTGAGCAGACTAATGTTGATACAATTGCAAATAATTTATCTAACGTTAATACATATGGCTATAAAACAGAGAGAACAGAGTTTAAATCTCTTTTATATCAGAATATACAGACACGTACTACTTCTGCAAATGGTGACCAAAAACCTGTAGGAGCGCAGGTTGGACTTGGAACAAGAGTTTCGGCAACGACCTCAATGTATACGCAGGGTGGAGCGACAGCGACTGAAGGACCAACAGATTTTATGCTTGACGGAAAAGGCTTCTTTGCTATAAGGGGAATGGACGGAAATACATATTATACACGTAATGGTGCGTTTACATGGAGTCAGGCTGCTGATGGAACTACAATGTTAGCTGATTCGGCAGGTAATCCTGTATTAGACAGAAATGGAAATACTATTACAATCCCTAATGGGGTAACAGCTGAGAATATGCAATTTGCAGAATCTGGAGAAATTGGTTATATGACTACTGATGGAGATTACGTTTCCTTGAACCAGTTTTTCGGAGTGTATCAGTTTAACAATCCGGCAGGTTTAGAAAAAATGTCTGGAAGCTTACTGCAGGCTACAGCAGCTTCAGGAAATCCTCTTCAGGAGGGAACAACTCCAGAGCTTAAACCTTCAAAAGTGCGCAATGGATATCTCGAAGGTTCAAACGTTGCTGTTGCTGATGAAATGGTAAAACTTATTGTGGCGCAGAGAGCATATGAATTAAACTCAAAGGCTATAACAACAGCAGATTCAATGCTCGAGACAGCAAATAATCTTAAACGGTAGTTGAGACATTTAAGATATTGTATATATGATTTTTAGACAAAAGTATTGGAAACGTCATAACAGGAGATGTATATGGATATTTCGGGTTTGAAAGGTATGATGACAACAAATGCGACAAATAGTGCAGCTGGTGCATCTGCCGATAGAGTTACTAATTCATTAAAGAATATTTCAGCAGATTCTTCAGAGGAGGAGCTTAAAGGAATCATAAAAGATTTTGAGTCCTACTTTGTAGAACAGATTTTAAAAGAAATGAAGGATACATTTACAGGTATCAACGGAGAAGACAAGTCCACAGCATCACAATATAAGGATTTATTCATGGACAAAACTATGGAACAGATGGCTGATGTTATTGTTGACGAAGTTGGGGAGAATCTCACGCAGCAGTTATATGAGCAGATGCGAAGGAATTATAATATTCCAGAGGAGGCTTCGGGGAAAAGTAAAATTTGAAAAGTTATTGGCGGATTGCAGTAATGTGTAGATGATAATATAAGCAAAGTAGCTGTACATTCTACAGAAATAACGCTGAGATCTTATTAAAGGATGACAGAATAGCAAATAAGTAAGGAAAAAATAATTGGAAACAATACAGGGATATGTAGATCACATTATCTATAGAAATTCGGATAACGGATATACCGTTTTAGTTCTTGTGGCTGGAGAGGAAGAGGTTACATGTGTTGGAGTTTTCTCAGATATAGCAGAAGGAGAGAATATCGAGGCTACAGGAGAATACACAGATCATCAGACCTACGGAAGACAGTTTAAGGTTTCTTCATTTGAGGAGAAAGCACCACAGGATGAGGTTGCAATAGAAAGGTATCTTGGCTCTGGCGCTATCAAAGGAATTGGAATAGCGCTGGCAGCGCGAATTGTAAGGCGTTTTAAGGAGGATACCTTTAGAATCATTGAAGAAGAACCAGAACGTCTGGCAGAGATAAAAGGAATAAGTCAGAGAAAAGCCATGGAAATAGCCGATCAGGTAAATGCAAAAAAAGACCTGCGTCAGGCTATGATTTTTTTGCAGCAATATGGAATTACAATGAATCTTGCTGTGAAAATATATAAAAAATATGGTTCAGATATATATAGTATAATTTCTGAAAATCCATATCGAATGGCAGATGATATAGAAGGTGTTGGATTTAAAACGGCAGATGAGATTGCTGCAAGAGTAGGAATAAAAACAGATTCTGACTTTAGAATAAGAAGTGGAATATTGTATACCTTACAGCAGGCGGCGATGGACGGACATACATATCTGCCTATGAATGAGCTGACACAAAGAGCGGTAGAGCTTCTCGAGGTTGATCCTGAGTATATTGAAAAACACTATATGAATTTGGCAATAGAGCGTAAGATAATTATGCAGCAGAAGGAAGACGTGACTCAGATATACTCACAGGTATATTACAAGATGGAAGCAAATATTGCTGTAATGTTAAAGCAGCTGGATGTAAGATATGATGTGCCGGATATTGAGATAGAAGCTCAGATTAGAAAAATAGAAAAACAGACAGAGATGGAGCTCGATGAACATCAGGTTGAAGCTGTAAAAGAAGCAGTCAGGAATGGTCTGTTAGTAATAACCGGAGGGCCGGGTACGGGAAAGACAACTACCATAAATTCAATAATAAGATATTTTGAAATGGAAGGACTGGATATTTTTCTTGCGGCACCGACTGGAAGAGCGGCAAAACGAATGAGTGAGACGACTGGTTTTGAGGCGAGAACCATTCACAGAATGCTGGAATTAAATGGTGGTGTTGATGATGGAAGTGCGGTCGGCTTTGAACGTAATGAGAGAAATCCATTAGAGACAGATGTAATAATAGTTGATGAGATGTCCATGGTTGATGTATACCTGATGAACTCTCTCCTTAAGGCTGTAGTTGCTGGAACAAGACTGATTCTTGTGGGTGATGTAAATCAGCTGCCAAGTGTGGGGGCGGGAAGTGTGTTAAAAGATATAATAGATTCTGAATGCTTTCATACAGTAAAGCTTACCAAGATTTTCCGTCAGGCAAGCACAAGTGATATTATAGTTAATGCGCATAAGATAAACAGAGGCGAGGAAGTGATTCTTGATAACAAGAGCATGGATTTCTTCTTCCTCAAAAGATATGATGCTGACAAAATTATAAATGTCACTCTACAGCTTATAAAACAGAAGCTTCCGAAATTTGTTGACGCAAGCGAATATGATATTCAGGTACTTACGCCCATGAGGAAAGGTCTTCTTGGAGTTGAGAGACTTAATACAGTATTGCAGATGTATTTAAATCCGGCAGATAAGAAGAAACGGGAAAAGGAATACAGAGGAGTGATTTTCCGTGAAGGCGACAAGGTTATGCAAATAAAAAATAATTACCAGCTGGAATGGGAGATACGTACAAAATATGGATTAAGTATTGATAAAGGGACAGGAATCTTTAATGGTGATACAGGAATTATTGAACAGATAAACGAATTTGCAGAGACCATGCTAATATCATTTGATGAGGGGAAAATGGTTGAATATCCATTTAAACTTCTTGATGAGCTGGAACTTGCATATGCTGTTACAATTCACAAATCACAGGGGTCAGAGTATCCGGCAGTGGTTATTCCTCTTTTGAGTGGACCAAGAATGTTGCTGAATCGTAACCTTTTATATACCGCAGTAACACGAGCTAAAAAATGTGTTACAATAGTTGGCAATGACGAAACATTCAATCAGATGATACATAATAATATACAGCAAAGAAGATATAGCGGTCTTAAGGACAGACTGCTGGAAGGGAATGTATAAAGTTGACAGTTAGGAAATTAGATGAGTGTGAAATAAAGCAGGCAGTTCATCTTGCAGAATGGACATTTGAATACTGTATAAAGAGAAGAGGGGCTGACTCAGCAATATGTGACCTCTTTTCACAATATAATAATTATGAGAATATAATCAGTCTTTTTAATCAGGGAATTATTACTATATGGGGAGTGTTTGAAAAGAATAGTATGGTTGGAGTTGGCGCAATGGAGGCGCCGGGAAAGATAACAATGCTCTATGTTCATCCAAACTGTCATAGAAGAGGGTATGCAGGCAGACTTCTTACTGAAATGAAGTATTATGCATACGAGGAATATAAAGCTGACAGAATATCGATAAACGTAATTCCTTCATGGATGGCTGGATATTTTATGAAAAAAAGATTTGTGCCTATGCGCAGGTTTGATGCCAGACAGGATTTGTTTATACCAATGTCAGCGGAGACAATCAAGCTGACAAGATACAGGAAAAAGAAAATTCCAGGCAAAATTTTAATAGGAATTATACTTGGATTTCTAGCTGTAATTATAGCCTCAACTTTATTATTTGAGTTTTGGTACATGTATTTATAAATGAAAAAAAGATTTGCAAATATTTGGCACTTTTTTTAACTTTTAGATAGTTGAAAAAAGTGCTTTATTATGGTAAACTTTTTACAATTTAGGCAGAAAAAAGAGAATC
>JAXJVZ010000261.1:0-6384 GCA_036308285.1 Agathobacter sp.
AGATAAAACTATGGGGATAAAAAATATGAATGAAACACTTGATAGACTTTGTAGCAAAGTCCAATTTTTTTTCAGGGGCATGGCTAAAGGTAATATCAGAAGTGCCTTTTGATATGTTTACAACGGCAAGTTTCTTTAATATGAATTGGAATAATGTCATGTTTACATTGGCGCTTGTACTGATTGTTATTTGGAGTATTGATATTTTAAAAGATAAAATGCAAAAAAAACCAAAGATACTCTGGTATCTGGTATCGTTTGTAATTGTTATATTGATGTGCATAGTTGCAATGTGTTTAAGTCTTGATTATGAGCACCATGCTATTTTAATCGGCTATTTCTTCTACCTGTTCCACGAAAAAAGATTGTTTGCAATCCTGTTGGGCTATGCTTCTATGTATACTGAACCTTGGGCTCTTTTGGGATTTGGACTGACTCTTACATATAACGGCGAGCGTGGTAAACAAAATAAAATGCTTAACTACTGGTTTTATCCTGCGCATTTGCTCATTCTTGGAATATTGCGCTTTTATCTTGGGATTTAGATGGAGGAACTGTCCATAAGACTGTCATAGACTTTCTTTGCACTATTCCGGAAATGAAAATAAAGCTAGATGGGGAATACGATGATTAACCTTGGTAGACTTTTTGTGCCACGGCAAATTATGCCGATTCTTCTAGAAAGCCTGTAATAGCAAGGCTTTGCGGGTAGGCGAGGTGAAAAAATAACACAAAACTAATTAAATTTATATTACAAGTAGAATGACACATTCCCAAAACCGTGTTATTATACATATCGAAAGGAAAACAGAGCACAGAGCTCTGGGTACAAGGTTAAAGAACATGTTACGTACAAGAAGAAATTCAGAAATGAATATGCGACCTATGATGGCTAGCAGACATGCTATGTCTATTTTAGTGCACCCTTCTATGCGTATGTCGAATAAGCGGTTTAAGAAAAAGATTCGGATATAAGATTATTGTATATCCAGATTAAGTCATTTAGGCCGCTATGGAAAAATAAATTCCAAAGCGGTCTTTTTTATATATTATCGCGGGGTGTTAGCAATTGGCAGCTGGCCAGGCTCATAACCTGGAGGTTGAGGGTTCGAATCCCTCCCCCGCAACTCATCGGGATGTAGCGCAGTTGGTAGCGTGCGTGATTTGGGATCACGAAGTCGCTGGTTCGAGCCCAGTCATTCCGACTTACAAATAACCAAGGCAAATAAATGCCAGAAAGGAAGTAAGTTTTCGATGTTTACAGTATTATGCACAAGACGACCTCATACTACACGAGAGATGGCCCCAGTCAGACGACATAGAGGCTTTAGTAAGGTGCGCTCAAATAAGATAAAATTGATATAGTGCTATGCGGTAAATATTTTCCGTGGCATTGTTAATCGATTTTATAGATGAAGTCATCTGTCTTATTTGAGGAAATAGGCAGGTGACTTTTTTAGTATGGAGGAGATTACAATGTTAAATATACCAACAGTAGATTTAATAAAAACAGGAGAAAATATCACAAATATGCGGAAAGAAGCAGGCATGTCAGTAAAGGATCTTCAGGAAATATTTGGTTTTGGTACACCACAGGCAATATATAAATGGCAACAAGGCGCAGCACTTCCAACTGTAGATAATCTGGTTGTCCTATCAGTGATATTTGGAAAAACGATAGATGAAATATTAGTTTTAGATAATGCATGTAATGAAAAACTAAGTGCATGAAGAAAATTAAATAATGATACTGCAGAATAAGTCTGCAGTTATAGTCCCTTAGTTCAATGGAAAGAACACATGATTTCTAATCTTGCGATACAGGTTCGACTCCTGTAGGGACTGCTGTGGCTATAGTATAACGGTTAGTACGGCAGATTGTGGATCTGCATATAGGGGTTCGACTCCCCTTAGTCACCCCGCTCCCATAGTCTAAAGGAGAGAATGTCCGGCTACGAACTGGAAGATCTAGGTTCGATTCCTGGTGGGAGCATTGAAAATATGATTGACGTCAAAATAAAATGGAATTCTATTGACGCGATTCATTATAGAATCACGCTTATTCTTAAGCGCTTGATTACAACACAACAAACCCGTCTGGGAATGTCAAGAAAGCCGATTTTGAAGGCAAATACTTGATATTCTCAGGCGGGTTTTGCCAATTCATATAGATGGTGAGAGCAAGCGAACAGCTTCAGGAAAACAGAAGATGTCGACACTGAAAGAAGTATTTTGTAAGGGAGGAAAGTAAAATGAGTAATACTTATGAGATTCCATATTGGAACAAATATACATTATCAATTGAGGAAGCTGCGGGGTATTTCAGAATCGGAGAATGCAAGCTTCGTAAGATTGTGACGGAGAATCCTACAGCAGATTTCATTCTTTGGGATGGTAATCGTATGCAGATTAAGAGAAAGAAATTTGAAGAGTTTATTGATAGACAGAGGGCGATTTAAGGATTGGTGGGGATTGGACTAACAGTCCAATGACGTAGCTCTTGACAGAGATTATAATATATCCATTACAGAAATTATTCTGCTATGAAAAAAATCTTAAAGAAAGGAGTGATATCATGAGCAATTTGTTTGACGATTTAAAGCAAGGACTTGAAGAGGCTATTGCCTATGAACAAGCTTTTTCAGACTTACAACCTCAACGTGAGATTATGAAAATATTACAGACCTATCGATTATCAAATAATCTGACACAAGAACAATTTGCAGAGAAATCAGGAATTACTCTTTCTGATATTAAGATGCTGGAATCTGCAGCTGGAGATCCGAGCCTGGATTTACTAAAAAGGTTGGCAGATAGCATGGAAATGGAATTAAGGATTAGTTTTGTTCCTGTAGATAGGTGACTGTTTTATTGACTTTTTTTTGAAACGATATTAAACTAAAACTAGGTAAAAAATAAAAAAAAACCGAGGTTTAGTAAAATGATTCTTTCATATGCAGATTGTATTACAAAATATGGAAATGCTTATCAATTGAATAAAGCTTTGGAAGATGGCTTGGTATTTAAGCTTGAAGATGGCATATATTCTGATTTGGAATATGAATCAGAAGTTGCTATTATCTCTAAAAAATATCCTGATGTGATTTTTTCAGGGGAGTTCGCTTTTTATGTTCATGGACTAACAGATTTGATACCGGAAAAGTATGCATTAGCTACAAAAGCAAAAGCTACACCTCTTGTGGACGTTCGAATAGAGCAGATTTATACAAGAGATGATCTTTTGAATATTGGAGTTATCCAGATGGAAGTAGATGGAGCTACGATTCCTATTTATGACAAGGAACGCATGATTATAGAACTTCTTAGGAATAAGAACAAAATGCCAAAGGATTTGTACAAAGAGATAATAGGCAATTATAGGCGCATCATTGAATCTCTTGAGATTTGGCGTATTCAGGAATACCTAGATATTTTCCCAAAGTCTAAAATGATAAAGAAGGCATTTGATGAGGAGATATTATAGTGAATATACGTCAAATGATGAAGAAATATACGGATGATGGACTGACAAGAGCTCTTGCTTCGGCTAGAGTGTGTCAGGATATTATTCTTAAGGCTATTGCGGATGGACCACTTAATAGGAATGTGACTATTAAGGGTGGTGTTGTAATGAGGAGCATTACAAGTGATGACCGTAGATCTACAAGGGATATTGATTTGGATTTTATCCATTATCCCTTGAGTGATGAAGGTATAAGAGGCTTTATACGCCAACTCAACGTAATAGATGGTTTGAGTATTGTTGTTGATGGAGAAATTGCAGAGCTAAAACATCAGGATTATCATGGAAAATGTATCAATGTTAAGATTACGGATGATACGGGATTTTCAGTAAATAGCAAAATTGATATTGGTGTACATAAGCATTTTGACATTAAACAAGATGAATACTGCTTCGATGTTTGTATGTCTGAGGATGGGGCAAGTCTATTAAAAAATACTGTGGAGCAGTCTTTTACGGAAAAACTTAGATCACTTTTGATTTTTGGTTCAAATAGCCGCAGATATAAGGACATTTATGATCTTTATTATCTTAAGAATGTAGTTGATTTGAAAATACTTAGAGATGTAATCCAGATTTTAATATTTGATGATGAAGGAATGAGGGAGAAAGATTTTTCGGATATACTAAGAAGAGTTACAGTCACTTTCTCAGACGAACATTATCTAGCTGATGTTTCGGATTCCAGACAAAGATGGATGGACGAGGATATAAATGTTATAGCTGGGGGAATTACTGATTTTATACGTTCATTATAGGGGATAGGAATAATTATATGAAGCAGCCAAAGACATATCCCAACATAGATATGATTAAAACAGGGTTGAAACTAAAAATGTATATCGATAATTCAAGTATGTCAGTGAAGGACATTCAGGAGTACTTGCATCTCTCATGTCCACAACCAATTTATCGATGGATTAATGGGAAGATACTTCCGTCTGTAGATCATTTGCTTATGCTAAGTGAACTTTTTGGAGTTCATATGGAGGAATTGCTGGTTAAGAAGCAAAATGGAGCTTCTACAGAATTGGTATTTTGTGCTGATAAAAGTTTTGGAGATAGAATTATTTTTTATTATAGAAAACTATCTGAACTTGCTGCATAGATGTAACTGCCCATGGTTAAGTCCGTGGGCTTTTTTAATTAATACACTAAGACAACATTATGGTGTTATGGAAATCATGACCTTAGCTATCTTTGGCAATGTATGGAGACGGGATTTAGCAGTATGGCTTCTGTTACTGTGCAGAGGAAACTTTTGGAATTAAAGGAGGCGCTGACTGACGATAATCCTATCAAATACGTTCAGCGTATTGATAATGTATTGTTTTCACACGGTGGTGTCAGTGATTTCTTTGTAAGAGAGTGTGTGAACGCATCCTTGTATAATAATGTTGATTCGGTTGTGGATGAAATTAACCACCTAAGAAAATATGAGATGTGGAACGATGATTCACCTATATGGTTAAGACCGCAGTACGCAAACATTAGAATGTATAAGCCAAGAAAAATACTTCAGGTAGTAGGACATACTCCAGTAGATATGATAGAAAAGAAGGGGAATATTATTTCTTGTGATGTATTTTCAACATACAGAGATGGGAAGCCAATCGGAACAGAAGAGCTTCTATTGTTGGATACAATAACGTGGGAATACCAGGGGATTAAAGCATGATATTATGAATGCAATAGAACCCAACACGTCTCTTGTTGATGCCAATTGTAATTTGTAAAGGTTGTGAAAAACCTTATGTTGTTTCGAGGTCATTTCTGTGGGATACGAACACCATATCACATCTCCTCTGTTCATGTTCAGTATTATCTCCCCCGTAGCTTTACATACGAAAAATAAAGTGAAGCATATAAAAAAACACCAAGTCGTGATAAAATGAGATAAAATAAAATACCATAATAAAAAAGGAGACCCTGAACTTACAGGGAATGCCGTAAATCGGATGCGGGAAAACCGCCCACATGGCGAAGTGGAGCAGTCTACTACTCAATATAAAATAAGGAAAGGTGTGTGAGACACTATGAGAAGTCCCGAAGTTATATTGAAAAACTTGGAACTTAAAACAAAAACAAAGAGTACAGATTTGAAAGATTGCATCCTTAAGAGACCATTCCTATCAACCGCAACCTGTACGAAGAACGTACATTGCAAAGCAAAACAGCAATAAAAAGAGACCGCTTGGAATCCCTTCTATAGATGATAAGTTGGTTCAGGAAGTTGTAAGAATGATTCTTGAAGCTATTTATGAACCGAATTTCTCTGATAATTCACACGGATTCAGACCTAATCGCAGTTGTCACACCTGTTTAGGACAGATTAAAAGGGTCTACACAGGCACAAAATGGTTTGTCGAAGGGTATATCAAAGGATGTTTCGATAACATTGACCATCATGTGTTAATTAAAATCGTTCGTAAGCGGATTAACGATGAAAGCTTCATCGAACTGCTTTGGAAATTTCTTAGAGCAGGCTACCTTGAAAACTGGGAATATCACACGACATATACTGTTAAGAGGATACCGATGATAAGACCTAACACAGAAGTGATAACACCTCCAACTGCAAGTCCCTTTCCACCCTGGTCTTTTGCGATTGCTACAATACCAAGTATGGCTCCTATTATACCTGGAAGCCATCCAATACAACAGCAAAGTGTAAGAGAAAGAATACCAAGTACAAGAGAAGTAACTGCTAATGCGCTGAGTGGTTTATTCTGTACAGGCTACTGATAGTAAGTGCTTTGTGATGCATAATTAGGTGTTGAATAAGAACCCTGTGAATAGGTATTATTCTGTGAATAAGCATTATCCTGCGAATAGGTATTATTCTGTGAATAAGCATTATC
>JAXJVZ010000262.1:0-8903 GCA_036308285.1 Agathobacter sp.
CCTAACACAACTGCATCAACTTTATTATGCTTAAATTCAAAAAGAAGCTCTGTAAGGTATTTCTTCAAATCCTCGCCTGCAAGGTCTCCCCTTTCCACAAAATCCATTAGTCCCGGACATGGAAGCGGAATTATCTCGCCTTTATCTTCATATCTAGCCATAAGTTTTCTAAACTTCTCTTCACGAATAGTCATTGGCGTCGCCATAACCAGCACCCTCGGATGCTCCTTACACATAACAGCCGGCTTTACAGCCGGCTCAATTCCAACAATAGGTATGTCTGGATACATCTCCCGCAACTTCCTTACAGCAGCACTAGTAGCCGTATTACAGGCTACAACAAGCCCCTTTGCTCCTTCCTCAAAAAGAAGGCGCCTTGCGTGCTCACAGGTAAGCTCTCTGACTTCGTCTAGCGTTTTAGTCCCATATGGCGCATTAAGCGAATCTCCAAAATATAAATAGTTTTCTGCCGGCATAATCTTAACAAGCTCTCTTAAAACACTTATTCCACCAACACCGGAATCAAATACTGCTATAGGCTTCACACCCAGTCATCCCTTTCCACACAAAATTCAGAACGTTTTATAAAATTCCCCAATTATGCTCTAACCACCTTAGAAGCGTACTTCTTGCAGACTTCATTAATAAACTTCTCGTCAAGCTCTAATTTATAAAGCATAATGTTACCGTCATACTTAGCAATCATCTCATAATATGGCGCTCCGCTTCTTGATGTGTAATCCTTAACCTTAAGATTCGAATTATTCTTAAACCCAGCAAGACCTGGATCCCCGGCTGGAGCAATCTTCTCTACTGAAGCCATCTCAATCTCTCCAAGAGACTTTCTTCTGCTCTTTCCTGTAATTCTTGCAAATCTAATCTCTCCATCAAAATATGAATACTCATATTCTGTATGAGTTCTTGCCTGAAAAACATACCATAATCCCATAAATCCAAGTGCAAACAGTAATGCAAGTGCATTAAATAAAATTAAAGACAGACAAAAAACTTCAAGTACTATCAAAATATAAGGCATAATCTTATCAAATGCAGTGTTTTTCCTTCGAATCAAATTATATACTTCCATGTCATTCTCCTTTTCATACGTTAATACCTATACTATAGCAGAAAAAAGCATTTCATTCTATATTCAAAACAATAAAATCTTTGTAAAAAAAACAGGCACCTCACAATATAGTGAAATACCTGTAATCGAATGTATTAAAAAAAGCGGGTGATGGGAATCGAACCCACGTATCCAGCTTGGAAGGCTGGTGTTCTACCATTGAACTACACCCGCGTTTGACATTGTTTCTCAACAACAAAATATATTATATACGAACAGTTATTTTATGTCAACACTTTTTTATTATCTTTTCATAATTTTTTGCATTTTTCTATTTTGCTTTTCTTTCACTCTTTACACGATACATTTCTTTATCAGCAAGCTGCATATAATCCTCCAGCGATTTTCCACTACATGGATCTGTAATAATACACCCCACGCTAAGCTGAATATTCTGTTCCCGCATAGCAATTTCTACTTTATCCTTAAACTCATTAACCACTTTCTCAGTTGCATTCGGGAAAAATACAACAAATTCATCACCACCAAATCTATACGCAATTCCATCCTCTGGTTTAATTGTATCCAGAATCCTAGCAATATTTACCAGTATCTCATCACCCTTATGATGTCCACATGTATCATTAATATTTTTAAAGTAATCCACATCAAAAAATGTGATTGCGCATGAAATGTTATGCTCACAATAATTCTCAAATTTTGGTATTACCATCTGGGTATATGCAACTCTGTTGTATAATCCTGTAAGAGGATCCCTATTATAAACAGCCTCCAGTTTCTGATTAACCTCAATAATAATTGCCTTTTTGTATATATCATTAAGTCGATTGGTAAGAATACAATGTGCATCATAGAAAAATGTATTCTCCTGAAAGAATCTTCCATTCTTTACAATTGTATAGCCTACTACATTATCTCTAAAATGAATTGGTGTATATGTATACACGCATCCCGCTCCATTATCATTAAGATACTTTTCTAACTCCTCCTCTGAACTAAAACGCAGAGACTCATCATCATTTCCCTCATAAGCACATGCAACCAGAAAATGCTCCTTATTATATTCATGCTCCATAAATTCCTTGCCATCATATGGAAAAAGAACCCTCTCATCAAGCACTATATAATATCCGTCACATCCCATATTCCACATAAACTTATAGGTATTCATAATAATATCGGATATATTATCAGAATCCGCAAGTACAGCCTCATAATGAGCCAGTTTCTCCAAATTCAATACTGTAGTTTCATCTCTTACAATTGAGTCACGCATGTAGTCTCTGTAATCATCCTGCGGTATTATCGGACATCCACAGCTCTCTGCATAAACAATTTCTGCTTTACACAGAGATTTGCGCGCTACATCCTTACCATCCCAGATATCGAAAAACATATTCATGGCTATGCGGCAAATTTCCTCAAAATTATGCTTTATACTGGTTATCTGAGGCTTGTAATAAAATGCTTTTTCACAATTATCAAAGCCTGTAATCGCAAAATCTTCTGGTGCATTAAGTCCATGCTTATTAGCTTCATCCACTATACCAATTGCTATAGTATCATTACCGCAGACTACAGCATCAGGAAAATCCTTAAAGCTTTCATATATAGAATAAAAATGTTTATGCCCGGTTGAAAACTCCCATGTTCCATAAAGAATCATATAATCCTCCTGTGGAATATTTAATTCTTCCATGGCCGAAATAAAACCATCTTTTCTTTTTATATTCTCATAGTTTTCCTCAGGACCACCAGCATATACGAAAGTTCTGCAACCATGCTCCTCATATAAGTGCTTTACTATCTCCCTTAAAACGCCACTATTATCAAGACCGGAATGGTAAAAGCCTTCTGTTTCCCTTGTCATATCTACAACAGGTACTTGTGTTTCTTTTAACCTGCTATATAAATCCCTTAGAACTGACTCGTACAGTATATTATTACCCTCAAGGAGAATTCCATCAAACTCATCAATATTGGCAAGTTTATAGATACTATATTCTCCCATATTGTATTTGAAATCTTCACTCCAGTTTCCATATGCATTATATCTGTGAATCACAACATCTTCTTTGCAGTTCTTTATTGATTCATATACACCAAGACATCTTTCATATGTATTCCGTCTTCCCCAGCCATCGGAAAACATTGCTACCTTTTTCATTGCCACCTCTCCAAAAAATAAGCTATTCCTATTTTATCATGCATTTGATTTTATGCAACAGCAGGAAAAGCGAAAAAACACAAAAAAAAGAAGTAACACTTACATGCTACTTCTTCATTGGTCAATTATTTATTCACAAACAAGGAATCTCTCAATTGCATCTAATGCATCCTTCTCATCTTCGCCTGTAGCAACGATGTCAAGGTTCATACCCTCTGTAGGATTAAATGCCATAATTCCCATAATGCTCTTGGCATTAATACGACGGTTCTCGCTCTCTAAAATAATCTCGCTATCAAATTTACAAGCCACCTGAACAAGCTCAGCAATTGGATTATCATGATTATCTGATAAATTTGATACAACAACACTCTTCTTACTCATTATCATGCTCCTTTGCAATCATTCTCATACATACATTAATGAATATAACGTACTTAATTATGTTTTGCAATACTTCAAAATCATTTCTGTTAAACTTCAACTAAGCAGGTAATAAAAACTTATAGTTATTTGTGAAAATGCCAATTTACTTATCTTACTAAAAATGTTAAATACTGATAGTTGCCATTAGCAAACATGGTGTTTGCCTCATCATAGGTCACACTTACAACGCTATCATTCAATGGCTCATAATAATAAATGTTCGTAGCAGAATAACCTATTACAAGTACTGCCGTATCTGTTCCGGTCATTGCAAAAACAGGACTGCCTTCACTTACGTAAAAAATTATTTCTTCAACACTAACCCCTTTAAGGTCTAAAACAACACAATCCTCAAGATTATTCTGTAATATCTGCTTAGCAGACTGCCCCGCTGCAATAAACTCATTGACGCTCTTGCTCTGGCCCTCGTACTCAAGCATTGCACTTATACATTTTACAACCGCAGATGAACCGGCATCCATGTCATTAGGTTTAATACCATTAAAGGCATTAACATAATTCTTTCTCGCTCTTCTCCATACATACTGCTGATTGGAATCAACTACAACACCCAGCTTGTCATTTGCCATTTTCATAGCATCTGAAATACTGTCGGTTGCAAGAAGAACATCCCCCTTTACATATACATAAAAACGTTCGGTATCCTCACCCTTTAATTCAACTACTCTATTTTCCTCCACAATAACGCTTTTTGAGGTAATCATCTTCATTTTCTTGGCATCCATGGATTTCTTCATAGAAAGCAATACCTGTGTCTGCTTTATGTCTGTTGCAACAGTTTTAACAACTGCTACCTGTTCTGCATCAGCTTCCTTATTCATGATAGAATCAGAACCACCATTCATCAGGTTAACCTTAATTGTATAATCCTCTACAACAATATCTGATACTCTCTGGTCCTGCGGACTATATTTCTTTAAATTCTGCTGGGTAACTGAATCAATAATATTAAGCTCATACATTGGGAAAGTTGTATTACCTGCAGCATCTGATACAACCTCAGAAGAAGCTGCAACTCCATATACAAAGTCCTCATTCAAAAAGCCAAGTGGCCTGCAAAAATTATTCTCTGCGCTGGAAATCTGTGATACTTTTCCATCCTTCAAATCCATAAAACTAATGGAATTACTACTGTATTGGTTTTCTGCATCCACCCATGCAAAAAATCTATTCGAAGCAGATGCCGTATAACAGCCTGCTTCAAGATTTTCTATAACAATCTCAACCTCTAACGTATTAAGATCTATTTTATAAACATTACCTTCTAAAAGCAGATAGAGCACCCTCTGGTCATTTTCATACATAAGCTGTCCCATTTCTGCCTTTAATACCTCATATGATGAATCAGCCGGAATAAAAGCTTCCTCTTCAACAGTATGAGCCAGACCATCATAATGGAACACTGCAGTGCCTACTTCACCTTCATGTTCGCCCCGGTTCATATATCCGTATACTATAAAATCAACACTTCCAGCCTCATCAATACGGACAATCTTGATATCATGCTGATCCCAGTTTTCTCTGGAATCAATTCCCTCAAGATTCCTGAAGCTGAATACTCTTGTTATATCATTATTGTTAGTGTCAACACACCATAATTCTCCCTGCTGCACAAAACATACAGTCTCACCTGATTCATTTGTCTTGTACTCAACACCCTTATCACGAATTCCAAGTAAAATGTCTGAATTGCCACTTACAAAGCTATTCTCACCACTAAATATCTGATTCATTGTACGTTCATAATTAAGTACATACATTCTTGTTTCTGTAAGTCTGAGTCTGAAATATTCCTCAACATTATAATATTCTGTCTCACCATTTTCATTTTTATTAGACAAAACATATGAAAGGGTAAGCACATCATATGAATCATTAATTTCCTTAAAAGATACAACAGGCTCTGTATACGGCTCTGCCTTAAAATCAGCCCACATAATCTGCTTTAATGTACATGTAAGGTCAACATAGTTTAATGTTGTCGCATCTCCTGTAGCGGCATCCATATATGTCGGGAAAAAGCTCTTTCCTTCCGGCTTAAAGGTGTTATCATGAAACTCTTTTGCAAAATCAAGTATCTTCTTCGTTTTTTCATTATCGCGCTGAATAAGTCTTGTGTAATAATATACATTTCTATCTTCAACATTCAACTTAAAAACAAGCATGTATTCAGAGTTCTCTGTAAGGATATTCTGCATTGTCAAATCTGCATCTATAACATTGCCAGAGCTGCTATATTCAGCCACCTCTGCTTCAGCGATAAGTCTTTGCCCATCCATACTTCTTATCTCATATGAAATACCATCAACAGTCTCTCCATATGTGGACACAGACATCCTGATTTTTCTGTCCGAACCTATAGGAGTTATAGAGTCTCTCATCTCCTTTATATTCATCTCTTTAACATATCCGTGAAGCTCATTGATTGCCATGTCCCCATTATAAAAATGCATAACAGGCAAAGAGGCCTCCGACATTGAAGTCGTCAGATCCTCATTTGCCTTCTCAGTAATTATGTTAAATGTAAATAAAGCACCAATAAATACTAAAAAAAGTACAATCGGTTTTATCACTTTTTTGTTCATACTTATCTACCACCATCTGTTACATCTACGATTTTTGCAGCGTCTCCTGTATAATTCATTCACAAATATTACTTCTACAAGACTTTTTAGCCAGCCGTCATTCTCATCGTCCCTTCTAACCCTGTTATAAATCCTATTTGCCTCAAGCTGCATCATAAATCTGTCAGGCTCCTCATCAAAAAGACGACTTCCCACGAACTCTAACTCATCACATCGTTCCTCAACACATTTTGTTATAGCAAAGACTTCTCTTGGATACATATCCCTGATTCTGTCCATATCTTTTTCATATTCTAATTCTGTAGTATATATATTTTGTATTGGAAAACTTTTATAAAAAGGTAACACTCATATACTCCTTACTTCTCTTAAAATTAGTATATGCATATTACTCATTTATGCCATATTAATCACAAAAATAATGCTGCTATTATTACAAGTGCACCTAATATCTTTTTTCCGTCCATTTTCTCTTTAAGACATATTCCTGCAAGCAGCACAATTGCAAGAAGCTCAAAGCGAAGGACATACTCAACATTTTTCCAGCCAGCTGAAATAGCGGCGTATGCTTCAAATGTTTTATAAAATTGTGATGCTATTCCTGCAAGTATAAGCAGTATTCCATCAAGGAAGCTTATTGACTTGAATTTCTTTATACCACCTGTTCCCATTCCTATTGCAAACAGTAAAACAATCGCTATTATACATCTTATAACATTTGTTCTATTTGTAGTACCACCAAATCCATAATTCATCAGTAACTTCGATGCACTTATGCACACGGCAGACAGCAAGGCATAAACAAGCCATTTATAGCTTTTTCCACCTGCTCCTGCTACCATTACTATTGTTCCTATTACAATCAGAATCATTTTGGCAATTATCATATTGGTAAGCTCTGAATGCCATAATAAAAATCCTGCAAGTATAGTAATAACCAGACTGCATTTTATTACTGGTGCTATATTGATAAGTTCTCCACTGCTTATTGCTGAAAAGAAAAAATAGGCTGCAAGCCCTGCCGTTACGCCTGATAGTACAAGGCAAATCAAATCTTTTGTTCCAAACTCATTAAATGAAATACCACTAAGACTTCCTGGTGCTGTTATTAACATCATTGTCAAAACTGCAAGTCCACTAATTCCTGAACTTAATGCCGCATCCGATTTCTTCGCCCCTGCTTTTGCCAGTACTGGTGCTGCCGCTAACATTATTGTTGCTCCTATCGCATATAATAGCCATGTCATTGTTTTTTCTCCAATCTGTATAACAAGACAAATCCCGGACAAAATATACACTGTCCGGGATTATTACTCTACTGCTCTGTAGTACCTTCTGTACCATCTGTACCTTCTGTATCATCCAATCCAATCTGTACAATATAATCAGTACTTACATATCCTGTTTTATTATCATATATAACCTCTGCCCAGCCGTCTGTCTCTGATAATAACTGAAGCTGTGTATCCTTTGCAAGAACAGTTAAGACTTCTGCCTCCTTGCTGGCATCAGCTCTCATATTAACGCTTGAAGTTGTCTTTACATATATATCCTGCTGCTCAATAACCTGTGTTCCAGGTACGACTGCTGGCAACTGGTCTACCTGCTGTGTCTCAGTTGTCTGTGTTTCAGGCTCTGTCTTCACATTAAAATGATTTACAAGAAAAACTATTAATCCTGAGATTACTGCTATAACAGCTATGCACATAACTGCAAATATTATTCTTGCAATTATTACATCTTTTCTGTGGCTTGGTTTCATTGTCATACTCCTCGTCTGTAAACTAACTATCTTACACCCATGATTATAGCTAAGTTTCGACAATCTTTCAATTAGAAATTTCTTCTATACTGTCGCGATTTTATCCAGGATGCCTGTTATGTGGGCTATGGTTACGCCGTAGTTAGTCATTGGTACAGAGAAGTTCTTTGCAGTCTCTATTCGTGATAATACATATTTACGGTTGAACATGCAGGCACCACACTGGATTATCAGGTCGTATTCTGATGGGTCCTTTGGGAAATCCGTTCCGCTTACAATGTCTACTGTTAGTCCTTCGCCAAATCGTTTTTTGAGCATTCCTGGTATTTTCACTCTTCCTATGTCTTCTGCTAATGGTGCGTGTGTGCAGCATTCTGCTATTAATACTTTTGACTTCTCTGTCAGGGAGTCTATTGCTTTGGCACTTTCTATGTAGTATGGCAAGTCTCCTTTATAGGCTGCAAATAGTACAGAAAATGAGGTTAGCATACTCTCCTTTGGCTTATTTTGATATACGAAATCAAAGACCTGTGAGTCTGTTATTATGAGTTTTGGCGGCTCTGTCAGTTTCTTTAATGAGGATACCATCTTATCGGTGGTTACACACATTACGGTACATTTTTTGTCTAAAAGTTCTCTTATTGTTTGTACCTGTGGAAGTATAAGTCTTCCTTTTGGGGCCTGGATATCCTGTGGCATCACAAGCATTACAAGGTCATCCTCGTCTACCAGGTCTCCTGTTATATATACTGCATCAAAATCTTCGGGAAGAAGCCTTGCAAGAGCTGGCTTAATCTGGTCTATTCCTGCTCCTGTTGCGCAACTTACTTTTACTATAACTGACTTTGCTACACC
>JAXJVZ010000263.1:0-1802 GCA_036308285.1 Agathobacter sp.
CGCGCAGCGCCTGCGGCACTGTGCTCATTAAGTGCCGATGTTGTTTTAACGGTCTGCAACAAAGTGTGCAGTCCGGCTTTTGAGCGGCGTAATTCTGAGCCAAAGTTATAAAAAACAAAACCCAGATTTGGAGGAAATCGCATGAGTAATGTACGCAGAGTATATGTAGAAAAGAAACCGGATTTTGCTGTAAAAGCTAAGGAATTAAAGCATGAGATAAAGCATTATCTTGGAATTACAACAGTAACTGCTGTTCGTGTACTTATCCGCTATGACGTGGAGAATATTTCAGAGGATACTTATAAGAAGGCTCTTCTTACAGTTTTTTCAGAGCCACCAGTAGATAATATTTTTGAAGAGTCATTCGACTATGGTTCATCAAGAGTATTCACAGTTGAGTACCTTCCAGGACAGTTTGACCAGAGAGCTGACTCTGCAGAGCAGTGTGTAAAGCTTCTTAACGAAAATGAGGAGCCAATCATCAGAAGTGCGATCACATATGTTATCGAGGGTGATATCAATGACGATGAGTTTGCAGCAATTCAGAAACACTGTGTAAATCCAGTTGATTCAAGAACAATCGGAATGGATAAGCCAGAGACATTAGTACAGAATTTTGACGATCCGGAAGATGTTATGATTTTTGATGCAGCTGATGGTAAGCCAGGATTTATCGATATGGCAGAAGCTGAGCTTAAGGAATTATACGATTCACTTAACCTTGCCATGACATTTAAGGATTTCCTTCACATCCAGAATTATTTTAAAAATGAAGAGAAACGTAATCCATCTATGACAGAAATTCGTGTTCTTGATACATACTGGTCAGATCACTGCCGTCATACAACATTCTCAACAGAACTTAAGAATGTAACATTTGATGATGGATTTTACCGCGCACCAATCGAGGCTACATACAATGATTACCTTGAGTCTCACAAGAACCTTTATGAGGGAAGAAGTGACAAGTTCGTATGCCTTATGGACTTAGCACTTGTTGGAATGAAGAGACTAAAGGCAGAAGGCAAGCTTGAAGATCAGGAAGAGTCTGATGAGATTAATGCCTGCTCAATTGTTGTACCGGTTGAGGTTGATGGAGAGATTGAAGAGTGGCTTGTAAACTTCAAGAATGAGACACACAACCACCCAACAGAGATTGAGCCTTTCGGTGGTGCTGCAACATGTCTTGGCGGAGCAATAAGAGATCCACTTTCAGGACGTACTTATGTATATCAGGCTATGCGTGTTACAGGAGCAGCAGATCCTACAGTTCCAGTTGCAGAGACAATCGAAGGAAAGCTTCCACAGAAGAAGATTGTTCGTGAAGCAGCTCATGGATACAGCTCATATGGTAACCAGATTGGTCTTGCAACAGGATATGTAAAAGAAGTATATCATCCGGATTATGTAGCTAAGCGTATGGAGATTGGTGCAGTTATGGGTGCAGCTCCAAGACGTGCAGTACAGAGACTTACATCTGATCCAGGTGATATTATCATCTACCTTGGAGGACGTACAGGACGTGATGGTATCGGTGGAGCTACAGGTTCTTCTAAGGCTCATAACACAGAGTCTACAGCAGTTTGTGGAGCTGAGGTCCAGAAAGGTAATGCTCCAACAGAGAGAAAGATTCAGAGATTATTCCGTCGTGAAGAAGTTACATGCCTTGTTAAAAAATGTAACGATTTTGGTGCCGGCGGTGTATCAGTAGCAATCGGAGAGCTTGCAGATGGACTTCGCGTTCAGCTTGACAAGGTTCCAAAGAAATATGCTGGTCTTGACGGAACAGAGCTTGCTATTTC
>JAXJVZ010000264.1:0-11629 GCA_036308285.1 Agathobacter sp.
GCATTAAGCTGATCCTCACAACCACTTTCCTTAGCAGCATCAATATTTGCAACACTTCTACCTGCGGCACAGATTAAGTTATCAAGTGCCTGCACCTCATAACCTGCTTTTTTAAAGGTTACATATGAATCATATTGTGAAGATACTGCTGCCAGAACAGCCAGTTTATTGTACAGAGGAACATCTGCCTCCTTAATCTTCATGCCAGCCAGTTCCTTATATGCTTCTGTGTATTTGCTGATATAAGAGGCTTCACCTGCCATAACACCTCCCATAGCTTCGTTATACTCACTCTTTGCTATGTTTATTCCTGACTGATAGCCTAATAAATTTGTCCCTAAAAGCACAAATATACCCATTGAAGCAACCATAACTATTATCATTATAACCGGAGCCTTCGGAAGTGGTGGAGTATTATCCTTTTCCTTCGGTTTCTTCTCTTTCTTCGGTTTTGGCTCCTTCTTTGGCTTTGGTTTCTTCTCTTTTTTAGTTTTTTCCTTCTTTGGCTTCTTTTCTTTCTTTCCTTTTTTTCCAGCCTTTTGATTCTCCTCAGCCTCAAGCTCTCTGAGAATCTGCGCATTTTCATCAACAAGTTCTTCTACACCAGTTCCTTCTATCTCTCCGATATTAACTGTCTGTATACCCTCATCTTCGTCAGGACCAAAAAGAAGAGCCTTAAGTTTACTTAAAAATCCACCTTTCTTTGCCTCCTTTCCATCAGTCTTCTCTGAACCAGAGTCTTTTGAGGATGCGGCTTTATTACCCGGAACTTCTGTGTTCTGTTCGCCTTCCCCGCTTTCTTTCTCTGCAAGCTCCTCGAAGGCTTCCTCACTGGCTTCAGTTATCTCCTCACCTTCCATAAGAAGGTTTCCGATATCTGCAAGACCCGCATCTTCTCCAAGCAGATCCATTAAATCTGAATCTGAATTTCCGGCCAGATCCGGTTCACCAATTTCCTCAATAATCGGACTTGAACTCTCTGCCTCCTTTGCTGCCGACAAAAGCGCTTCATCAAACCCAATAGCATCGTCCTGATTCTCAGGCATCTCCTCAAGCTGTTCTTCAGGAATATCCTCCACAGGCTCATCAGTCACCGGATTTTCTTTCTCCTCTTCCTTAGCATTAAGCTCTTCCTTCTCCAATTTTTCAATTGCATCATCCAGAGAGAACTCTTCAATATCAAATTCTGATTTATCATCTCCAACAAAAAGATCAAGGTCCTTGTTACGCTCAGCTTCTATTTCCAGCTCAAAATCAGCCATATAATTGCTGAATTCTTCTGAAA
Source organism: Agathobacter sp. (assembly GCA_036308285.1). Taxonomy (GTDB): domain Bacteria; phylum Bacillota; class Clostridia; order Lachnospirales; family Lachnospiraceae; genus Roseburia. The sequence continues at coordinate 1,286 of JAXJVZ010000264.1, forward strand.
CTAACTCATTCTCAAATTCACGCAAAAAATCATCAGAAGAAAAATCTTCTTCTGTTTCAAATGCATTGTCACCATTTATTGAATTAAGTAGGTTATCTAAATAATTTTCTGATGTTTTTTTAGCCATTATTTAAAACTCATTAAGGGATGTGGAATTACCACACCCCTTGCAACCTTTCTTTATTATCCTTGTGCCTGTCCAATCAACTGGTCAATTGCATCTACAAGATGTCCAATCTCAGGTTTTGTAAGCTGTGCATTTGCCCCAAGCTGTTCACCCTTTCTCTTCATTTCTTCATTAACAAGTGATGAGAAAATAATGAGTGGAATTGGTTTTAATTCAGGATCAGTCTTAACAAGCTTTGTAAGTCTGTGTCCATCCATCTGTGGCATCTCAATATCAGTAATAATGCAATGAACTTTATCCCTTACTGTTCCGGCATTCTTAAGTTCACAAAGCTTATTCCATGCCTCCTGTCCATTCTGTGTAATAATAAGTTTATCATAACCAGCCTTACGGAGACACTCTGTAATGAGTTTACTAAGGAGAGGGGAATCCTCTGCAATAAGAATAGGCGAATCACTACGACTTCTCTCTTCCATAGTATCAATATCATTAACTCTTAATCCTGTCTCAGGACTGATACTTGATACGATTGACTCAAAATCAAGAATAACTACAAGCTTATCATTCATCTTGATAATTCCTGTAGAAACACTTCCCTCCTGTCCATTAAGTGTTGAATCCGGTTTTGTAATCGATTCCCATGACACACGATGAATTCCAACAACCTCATCTACATGGAATGCTATATCTAACTTATTAAAATTCGTAATAATAAATAATCCTTTACCCTCAGACGGAGGTAAACCAATACAACGCTTAAGATTAATTACTGTAATCATAGTATCTCTCGGCATAAAAATACCTTCTACACTTGGATGCGTATTTGGAACAGGTGTCACTGGCTGATACTGTAAAATCTCACGTATCTTGGCAACATTGATTCCATAATGATTATCCCCTAAAGTAAATTCAAGTATTTCAAGTTCGTTGGTTCCTGATTCCAAAAGTATATTTGTATCCATATTGTTCCTCCCAGAGTTATATATATATCTATTATATCATAATATTAGTAAAAATGTACTACTTTTTATATTTTTACAGAGTACATCTTTCCATCTAACTTTACCTTTATCGCCGGATTGGAAATGTCCTGCGCATCACTGTCCTTTATTGCAAAAAGAAGGACAACATCTGTCGAAGCTCCTGCCTTTAATGTATCCTTATATGTTGAAAGGCTATATGTAAGAAAGGTAGTTTCAGCATTGACAAATGAACTTCCCTTAAAGCATGCACTGAATTCCGGATTCGCTGAAAGTGCGTCCACCTCTACACTCTCCTTCGACACGTTACTAATCGTAAAATTCATTATTACAAATGTTTTTCCCGCAGATGCGTCTACCGAATAATATCCACCTTCCTGATAAGTATCATCAAGCTTATATCCATTGTACTTTACAGTTATATTATCATTGCACTTTATGGCCTCACTCAATGAAATAACCTGAAGCTCAGACTTGTCATTATCTTCACCTGCTGCAGAATTATTCTGTTTAGTATCTGTTCCATCATCCTGCCCGGATTCTTCTGTTTCCTGATTCTCCTGCTCTTCAATAGTGTCCTCGTCAAGTACCGAACTATTCATTCCATCCTTCTGGTACGTGTTATATTTTGCCACAAAGGACGCTGCTGCTTCAGCTATTATATGTCGCTCTTCATCTGTGATTTCATGCATCTGGGTTCCGCACCCGGTCAGAAAAACGACTAATCCCATTGTTACGGAAAGTATACGAATTTTTTTATTTTTCATATTACCACCTGTGACTTTTATCCTATTTTCTTAATGTTAGCATATTTCATTTTTCTTGACAACATTTATTTACTGATTACACTCAAGTTCAAACCAAAATTCCACCCCGGCTTCATGATTGATTACACCACAGCCCTGGTTCATGGAATCCATAATTGCTTTTACAATTGAAAGACCAATTCCACTTCCTCCATATTCACGTGTTCTTGCCTTATCTACCTTATAGAATTTGATCCAGATTTTATCGATATCCTCCTCCGGAATAGGCAATCCTGAATTATACACAGATACCCTGAGAAGACTCCCCTTCTTTTCATAGGATATCTCTATTTTATTCTCTCCTGCCACATGGTTTAAGGCGTTGCTGAGGTAATTGGTTACCACCTCTTCTACCTTAAACTCATCTCCCCAGACATAACATGGAACACTCTCATCAAAGCTTATTGAAACATCTTTCTGCGATGCAATTAAATTAGCGGCCGAAATCACTCCGCTGATTAACTCTGTAATGTTAAATCTTGTCATTTCAACAATATCATTTCCAAATTCAAGCTGATTTAATGTAAGAAGCTTTTGCACCAGCTTGTTCATCTTATCCGACTCATCAATTATTACTTCACAGTAATAATTCCTGCTCTCATCATCATCTACAAATTCTTTTAAGCCTTCCGCATAGCCCTGGACCAGCGCAATAGGAGTTTTTAGTTCATGCGAAACATTTGAAAGAAATTCCTTTCTCATCTCATCTATTTCTTCCTTCTGACGAATATCCTGCTTAAGCTCATTGTTGGCACACTTTAATTCAGAAATTGTTTTCTCAAGCTTTTCCGAAAGCTTGTTCATATTCTCCCCAAGCTCTTCTATTTCAAGCACCATAAACTTCTGCGGTTCATATTTTGCTTCAAAATCCAGCCCTGTCATTTTTTCTGAGAGTCCTGACAGCCTTTTTACCGGTCTTGAAATTGTCTTAGACACAAAAATGATAACAAACAGACTTACGCAAAGTGCTCCAAGCCCGATAAACATCATAAACCTGTTACTTAGCTTAACGCTCTCTCTTATGCCTTCAATTGAACTTCGCATATAAATATAACTTCCATCTGTCAAATTACCTGCAAGTATTAAATAATCGGCATTCATTCTTTCATCCGAAAGCTTTGCAAGGATATAATTATCAGAATTCTCAATTGTGGTTATATTCTCCTCAGAAGTATTCCTGATAATCTCATAAAGCTCTGCTTCAAATGCCTGCTGATTGTAGGCGGAAGTTCTCACAAGTCTTCTGTTTTTATCAACTATAAGTATATTTATATTTCCATTTGTACATATTCTTTCAAAAGGAACATCAAATACATATGTGTCTAATATTTCGCTCTCGCTTGCCGCATCAATCAGATTAAAGCCTGCAAGCATTTCCTTCTGCTTGCTGTAAACATAGTACTTTTCAAGTAAAAAAGCATTCAAAAACCATAGAACACCTACTGTTCCCATAACCAAAAATATCATTGTCACAATCAGTTCGACGGACAATGATATCTTTCTTCTTTTAGGCTTTTGCATTATCTATCACCTCAAACTTATAGCCCAGACCCCAGATAGTCTGGATATAATCTCCCTTATCCTTTAGCTTACTCCTAAGCTTCTTGACATGTGTATCAATCGTTCTTGCATCACCAAAATAATCATAATTCCACACATTATCAAGTATCTTCTCTCTGGATAATGCAATACCTCTATTCTCAAGGAAGTAATCCAGTAATTCAAATTCCTTATAGCTTAGCTCTATATTTTGTCCGTCAATTGTAACTGTATGAGCCGACTTATCCAATACAATTCCACCAGCCTCTTTGACCTGGGAATCTGTACCCATTCTATTTGTTCGTCTTAATATTGCTTCTACTCTTGCCACAAGAATCTTCGGTGAAAATGGTTTTGAAATATATTCATCAACACCAAGCTCAAATCCCATGAGTTCATCACTCTCATCGCTTTTTGCAGTAAGCATTATTATTGGCAATCTGGAAATTTTCCTGATTTCCCTGCACACTTCCCAACCATTAATTTTGGGCATCATTACATCAAGGATAATAAGTGCGATATCCTTATCACGATAAAAAATATCAAGTGCTTCCTCTCCATCAGCAGCTTCGAGCACTGTAAAATCTTTTCTCATCAAAAAGTCTTTTACAAGCTTTCTCATTCTGCTCTCATCATCAACAACAAGAATTTTAATTTTATCCATAACAAACCTCACTATTTATTATTAAGCTGTGCCTCTCTTTCGTTTAGTGCAGCCTCTCTCTCATTAAGCTCCTGTTCCCATTTCTCATATTTGTTGATGAGTTCATTTTCATAATTGACTATATTTACATTATTACCACTAATATACGTAATAAAAAACATACCTAAAATAATTGCCAGTAAAACAAAATTAATACCCAAAGACATCTGAAACTTTCTCCTGTAGCTTCGTCTGTCTTCCTTTTGTCTTCGCTTTGCCTCAATCCTCTCCTGTCTCTGACGCTCACGCTCCATTTGCAATTCTTTTCTTTTATCAATCGAAGCGGCATCCCCTTTTGCCAGCAATTCGGCAGGAATTGACTTTATAAGTGATTTGTCAACTGTTTCATCTGCATTTAGCTTCTCCTGTAATTCCTTCAGAAATTCAACTCCGGCAGAAGTCCTTAACAAATTTTCATCAATTATTTTATTATACAGACTAAGAGCAACCTTAGGGTCATCAAGCCTTGTATTCTGTCTTATATAATTAATTGTGTTACGCTCTTTTTGTGTTCTCTTTAACTCTTCTTCTGTATTACTCATATTCTATCTCACCTAATATATATATGCTTTATCTTTCTCTACAATTGTACCTTCTCGGTATGCACTTATTAAAAGCTTTAAATCTTCTATCTTCCGGCGCATCTTTTCTCCGCTGTCAGTGTCTCCTACCAGCATTCTTCTGTCAGTATACTCTACAGCTTCACGCTTAGATACAATATCTATCTCTTCTTTAACGGCCGCCTCCGCACTTTCAAACGGCTCGTGTGCTGTAAGCGTAAGTCCGTAGGAATTATATATAAGAGTATATCCCGCAATTCCTGTCCTTCTGCGGTATGCCTTAGAGAAACCTCCATCAATGACAATCACCTTGCCACCAGCCTTAACAGGACTCTCACCTCTCATTCTATGTACCGGGACATGACCATTAATAATATGGTCCCGTTCTCCATGAAGACCAAACTCCAATAGAATTTTGTCAGCAATCTTTGAATCATCTATCAAATCGTAATAAACATTTTTCTTCTCTACCTTCATCTCTTCCTCTTCTAAGAAATATCTCTCAAAGGTTGCCATTTTTTCGCGTCCATAAAGAGGTGAATATGGAGCCGTCCAGATATACCAGATTATGTCTGCTCCCTTCTCCTGTTCCTTAGGATCTGTTGCAAAAAATGCTTTTCTTACATATACCTCCAATATATCAAAGAGTGCTTTTCCACTATATAATTTGCCATAGATATTTACATTCACAAAACTTCCGTCTGGATTCATTGGTATACATCCATGATATAAAAGATTACCATTATAGACCTTGTACATACTTCCTTTTTTCAGAAGAAGCTTCACATGTGTCTGCAGTTTATCACAGTGGAGGAATGACGAGCGAAGTCTTGTTATTACATCAAGTTCTTCATCCGTAAGCTCATACGGATTCTCCGGATCAATTGTAGGAAAGCTTGTGTCCATAAGCTTGTATGTCTTCCCCTCAATCACAATCGTGCCCTTTTCATAATCAATATAGTTAAGGAGCAGACGATGTGTCATTCCAAACTCCGGATACTTCATCATAAGCTGGCCTTCGAGCTTAAATCTGATAATAGCAATTGCCTTATGCATTTTACGGATCATCTCATTCTCATGATTATTTGTGCCGCTTGGTGCTACCTTAAAAACAAATCTCTCGCATGGATCATCAGCATAAGCTCTCATTGCAAAGGTTGCAAGAGGCACCATGTTAATTCCATAGCCTTCCTCAATTGTATCAAGGTTTCCATATCGTATACTGTTACGGATAACAGTTGCAACACATGCTAATTGCCCTGCTGCTGCCCCCATCCAGATAATATCGTGATTTCCCCACTGAATATCCAATGAGTGATAATTACACAATCTATCCATGATTAAATGCGCACCTGAGCCCCTGTCAAAAATATCTCCAATTATATGAAGATGGTCTACTGCCAGTCTCTGAATAAGCTTACACAAAACCACTATAAATTCTTTTGCCTGTCCTAACTCCACGACAGTATTGACAATTGACTCATAGTATGCCTCTTTATTGAGGACCTCCGGTTTTTCCGTAATAAGCTCCTCTATTACATAGCTGTAGTCCTCCGGAAGTGCTCTTCTGACCTTTGATCTTGTATATTTTGATGATACTGTTTTACATACCTCAATAAGTCTGTAAAGTGTAACCTTATACCAAAGATCCATATCCTTTTCTTCTTTTTTAACTAACTCAATCTTATCCAGAGGGTAATATATAAGAGTTGCAAGTGCAGCCTTCTCTGAATCATTCAAAGATGATCCAAAAACGTCATCTATTTTCTTTCTTACCGCTCCAGACCCATTCTTAAGCACATGGGAAAAAGCCTCGTACTCACCATGAATATCCGAAAGGAAATGCTCTGTTCCCTTTGGCAGATTAAGAATCGCCTGTAAGTTAATAATCTCAGATGATGCCTTTATAATTGTTGGATACATCTCTGAGAGCTGTTCCAGATAATGTAATTGTTCTACTTTCATAAATCCACCTACATACAATAATATACATCCATAATCTTCTTGATTTCCTGCTCAAGGCTATTATATGCATATACACATTTCATAATTGCACGCTTTAACTTCTCTTCGAGAAAAGTACCCTGGCACATTTCGCATACATCAGATAATGTGAGGCTGACATGCTCCACTGCACCATTTTCCCTATTGATTATATCAGAGTCATAAACTATATTATTATAATTCTCAAGTACAATCTGATAATCACTCTGTGCCATCTCCAACCATTCTGAAAAAGTGAGACTCATAAATAAACCCTTCTTCCTAATACTGTATATAATTATTATATTTTTCTATGAAAATTGTGTCAACCAATCAGCATTTGTATCAAAATAACTACAAAAGCTAATACGGTACTGGTAATATATTCTCCCAGAACAGCTAATATAATATATTTTATATGCTTTCTCTGGTCCATTAATACCCTGGCGGCTTTCTTACCTCTTAAAGCTTCATATGACCATAGAATAACCATAATCAATACAAGCTCTACGACCATGTGAAGTGAAAATACAGTTTCAATTATTTTGCTTAAAGCAATTCCCAATTCCAATGTGGCCAGAAAAGTAATAATGCTTATCAGCTCGTCCTTTTTCCGCCTTCTAACATAAACAGTAAGTCTGCATGCTGCAATAATTATTAACACACTTGCAAAAATTATTGTGGACAATTTAACAAAATAAGCAGAACTTCTTCCAACTGTAAAAATATCAGCCAGAAAAATAACAATCATTCCAATAAGCAAAAATACTCCCAGCATAAGCTCCGGTGCAAATCCAGTCTCAACCACCTCAATTATTTTTCTCTTATTTTCATTTTGCTTATATTCATTTTCGCCTTTTATTCTATCACTTTCCTCTTCCTTCTTTTTTTTCTGTTCCTTTAGCATCTCCTGATGAAGGTATCTCTGATGCTGGTATTCGGCCTCTCTTTTTAATTTTTCAAGCTTCTCCTGCCGTCTGTGCTCTGCCTCCTCTTGTCTTTTACGCTCTTTCTCAAACAGCTTATCTGCCTGTGCATATCTGTCCCACGGATCAGTCTCGGTCTGTCTCCATGAGTTGTTCTGTTTCTGCTGCCATGCATGAGAATTCGGATTCGGGTTGTCCGTTGCCTTTTTCTTAAAATCCCCGTAGGGCTTTGCCGCATGCCGGCTCCAATCGTAGGTGTATACCTTCTTACCCTTATACGTAACCTCCTTCTCATGTTCAAGATATGCGCACAATACTTTATAAGCCTCGTTTATCATATTAAACTTATTCTGTGCATTAGCATCATCAGGGTTACTGTCAGGATGTGTAAGCCTTGCAGCATCATGAAACGCACGACGAAGTGAAGCCTCATCAATATTTCTATCTGTTATTCCAAGTATTTCAAAAGCCTGATCTGATGTCATATACTCCTCATAAAAAAACAGGAAAGAACACTTAGATATGCCTTCCCTGTTTCAAAATCTTTCCTTAAAATATTATGCTTTCTTCTCAGCAGCTTTCTTAACAGTCTTTTTAACGTTTTCTTTAGCTACCGGTTTTATTGTCTTAAGCAGTAATGCCGCTCCCAAATCGCCTTCAATTCCAAGTCTAAGTTCATTGTATGCATCATCTAAAGTAAGTTTTCCGTTTAAGATTTCAAGAAGCGTATCCCCTGTTATATAAATTATTGCATCTCTGTCATAATACTCATATGGTTCAGTCATAACTTTACCTTCTGAAACCTCAACATAAAATGCACCCTCACCCTCTCCGGTAACATTAAACTGTACCGCAAGATGTCCTTTTATTGCACTCGCATCCGCATTGTCAAAGCGCTTTCTTGTTTCTGCAACCAACTGCTCGTATGTCATAACTGCCTCTTTTCAAACAAAGTTTATTATAGCTATATTATAATACTTTTGGACTATCATTGTAAACCAAAAAAAAACTAAAAAACATTAAAAAACTTTAAAAAATTCAGTCACCGCTTCAGTCAATGAATCAATATCAGAAGTTCCCATCAACTCCCTTGCCGAATGCATTGACAGAATTGGTATTCCCAGATCAACAGTCTTTACGGGAAGAAGGGTTGAGGCAATCGAGCCTAATGTGCCTCCACCTCTTACATCTGAGCGATTCACAAATTTCTGATAAGAAATCCCTTTTTCTTCACATATTGAACAAAGAATTGCAACAGCCTCCGCGTCCGTCGCATAAGACTGTGAGCACGCCTCTTTTATACAGAATCCGCCTCCCATTACAGGTTTATTTGTTATGTCCATTTTACCCTGTTTATTTGGATGCACAGCATGAGCTACATCAACAGACAAAAGCATTGCATCATATAACTGTCTGTCGATTTCCTCGTCATTTGACCCAAGTGTTCTTGCAATTCTTCTTAACATATCATGAAGCAATATAGCCCCGGCCCCCTGCTTACTTCCGCTTCCAATCTCCTCGTGGTCAAAAAGCGCGATCAAATTAATTCCGTTACTTCTCTCTCCTTGTATTATCGCAGATAAAAGTGCAAAAACAGATGTCTGGTTATCAAGTCTGTGAGCTGAAACCATAGTATCCTTTATTCCCACAAAAGAAGGCTCTTCCATACAGAAAGTATTAAGCTCAAAATCAAGAATATCTTTCTTATCTACCCCTAATTCCCCAGCAATAAAAGAAAGGAAATAATCAGTGGACTTCTCTTCCTTTGGAATCATATCAAGTACCGGCATAAGGTCAACCTGATTGTTAATTTCCACACCCTTATTAACTTCCCTGTTCATGTGAATAGCAAGATTAGGAATAATCATCACTGGCTTATCCGATTTAAAAAATTTCTTAATCGGTTTAAACTTATTCTCACCACGTACAATAACTCGTCCTGCAACTCCCAGGGGTCTGTCAAACCAGGTATTTAAAATTGCGCCGCCATACACTTCGACATTGACCTGCGCATACACATCAGTCATAAAATCCGCATTAGGCTTAATTCTAAGACACGGATAATCTGTATGTGCAGCAGCAAGTCTTATCATCCCTTCCCTCTTATAATTATCGCCCACTGTAAACGCGAAAAGTGTCGTATCGTGATGATTAACTACATACTTTCCACCTTTTTCCAGGCTCCACTCTTTATCGTACTCTAATTCTGTAAAGTCATTATCTTTTAGTTCTTCCATCACTGCCAGGACACAATGATACGGAGAAACCGCCCTCTCTAACAAATCAAAGAATTTATCATATTTCATTTTTAAAGTTCTCCCACATAAACTATTATTCTATTATTTTAATTCTCATACATTAATATAATACTACATTTTATCAATCAAATGTAGTATTATTAATGCGTATATACAATTGTAAATCTCAGCCTCAGCTTGCACCCACCTCCTGCAAAATTGCTGTACACACCTATTGTACAGACCGTAAAGCAACATCGGCACTTAATGAGCGAGGTGCCAACGGCGCCACGCGAATTTAGTACCGCTATGTTGCGCCCCGAGCGAGAGCGTGTCTGTGCAATAGGTGTGTACAGCAATTTTGCAGGAGGTTGGCGCAAGCTGAGGCTGAGCCAGACCAAAGAGGAAGCAAACCATGATAGCACTTGAATTAACTAATATTAAAGAATTTATGAATACACTTCTAAGGAGTGAAGTATTTGA
>JAXJVZ010000265.1:0-3230 GCA_036308285.1 Agathobacter sp.
CAGGCAAATATTCGCGCAATAAAAAAGCATATTAAAAAAGCAAAAGAAATGGCAAAGGGTGGTCTTGTAGGTGTCAATGTAATGACTGCACTTAAGGATTACAAGGACCATGTTAAGGCTGCTGTTGAAGCCGGAGCTGATGTGGTAATCTGTGGTGCCGGACTTCCTACTACACTTCCCGAGCTTGTTGCCGGAAGCGCACTAAATTTGCTCCTATAGTTTCTTCTGCCAAAGCCGCTTCTGTTCTTCTTAGAAAATGGGATAAAAAATATAATACTACTGCTGATTTTGTTGTTATAGAAGGCCCTAAGGCTGGAGGTCATCTTGGTTTCTCCAACGAAGATCTTGATACATATAAATCTGGTTCTCTTGATTTTGATGAAGAGATCAAGAAAATTATTGACACTGTAAAAGAGTTTGATGAGAAATACCAAAGACATATTCCTGTTATCGTAGCTGGTGGAATTTTTGATAAATCTGATATAGAAAGAGTTGAAAAACTCGGAGCTGACGGGGTTCAGATTGCAAGCCGTTTTGTTGTCACTGAAGAATGCGATGCCTCTGATGCCTACAAGCAGGCTTATATTAAGGCAACTGAGGATGACGTAAAGATTATCAAGAGTCCTGTAGGAATGCCTGGCCGTGCAATTAACAACAAATTCCTTGAAAGCCTCGGTGGCGAAAGAGACCCATTTAAATGTTTCGGCTGTCTTGCCAGATGTAATCCTGCCGAGATTCCTTACTGCATTACAGACAGACTGATTAAGGCAGTTCGCGGCGATGTTGAAAACGGTCTTATTTTTGCTGGTGCAAATGTTGGAAGAATTACAAAAATGACTACTGTCCCTGAGCTTATTGCTGAGTTGGGATTCTAAAAAATTAAGGACTTTCATCTGTTATCATGATGAAAGTCCTTATATTATTACTCTGCAAATTCTACATTAACATCTCCGCTTGTTGTTGAAAACTCAAGCTCTTTACCACCTTTTCCCTTACTATTCATTGGAATATTAACAGAGCCTGAAATCGTATCTACTTCAATGTCATAATTTTGCTGGCTGTCAGTTAATTTTAAATCAAATGATCCGGATATACTGTCACCGGATATTTCTTTTTCCACTGTAAATGCATCGATTTCAATATCTCCTGATGTACTGCTGCTTTCAAAAGATTTTACTGAAACATTATCACCTGCTATCTCTCCTGATATTGCATCACAGCTTAACTCTCCTTTTACTTCAACATTTGTAAGTTTCAGATTTCCCGATGTTGAGTCAAACTCCATATTACCATTAACAGTGATATCTGCTAAAGACACAGTACCTGATGTAGTGTCTATATCCAAAGTCTGATTACAATTAATATTTTTCAAATCAACATCTCCCGATGTAGTATCTAAATTCAAATACTTTTCACATGGAACGTCTGACATCTTTATGCTTCCTGACACTAAACCTATATCATATGAACCCGCATAGTTTTCCGGAATCGTTACAACTACTTTGCAATCCTCATAATCATCAAAATCAGCTGTTGATATCATTTCTGAAATATCTGTAAATACATTGATATTTACTGATGAACTTTTTCTGTCCATTGATAATTTTTTGCCGTTTTCTTTTATAATGTAATCTGAATTCTCCGGATCATCATAATAAGTGATTTTAATGGTCTCATTATTGCCAAGCTCTATCTCTACGTCTTCTGATACAAGACAAAGATTTAATTCTTCAATAGAAGTTTCACTTGCCACATATTCCATCTCTACAAGATTTCTGCTGTTTTTACTAATTTCTTCTTTGCTGTCTTTATTTTTTAATGAAGATGTTATACCTGCTGTTGTAATAATTGCACCAGCTATAACTAACACTCCTCCTACTATACATGCCTTTACTATATTTTTCATATCAATCCCTACTTTCCAACTATCATTCTTTTAATACACTTTACAAAAGCTACTGTTGCAAGTATTAAGCCTTTGCTTACATAAAAGCTTGCTATCAGTCCCAAAATAGTAGCTCCACATAAGAGCAATGTTGCTCCAAAATATATTACTGCGGATAAAATAGAACCTTTTACTATCATGGAGACAAATGCTATAACGCATGCAATTGTACTTACTCCTAATGAAACTGAAACTACCCAGAATGCAAAAACCACTGACCAGATTGCAACATAAATTCCAAAGACTGTAGCCCCAAAACCTATGACAAGAGGGAACCACAAAGGACTTCCAACAATAATTAATATTATTGCCCATACAGGGAATTTTTTACCCTCAGTTTTCTCTTTTGCCTTGTATTTTACAATTGTTGTCAGTGGAAGCTCACACATAATCTGCTGTGCTATTTCTTCTGCTGAACCAAGAGAAGCAACTGCCTCCTCCTCTGTCATTCCATCTTCCATTCTGTCATCAATCATCTCTGAATAATACTCTAATGATTTCTCAAGCTCTTCGTAGGGATATTTTCCTATCAATGCTCGTAATCTATTTAAAAATTCCACTTTACTCATTTTCTGTCATCTCCTTTTTTATAAATTTGTAAATGTCCATCATTCCCTGCCATTCCTCAAGGAACTCTGATATTTTTGCTCTGCCGTTCCCTGTAATCTGATAGTACTTTCTCAAACGACCATTGTGTTCAGTCGAATACACTGTCACACAACCAGCCCCCTCTAATCTTCTTAATATGGGATAGAGTGTAGATTCAGATATTGTCACATATGGCTGCAGATCCTTTATTATCTTGTAGCCGTATGAATCTTCTCTAAGCAGAGCACTAAGAACACAGACATCGAGCATTCCACGTTTTAGTTGTACATCCATGTTTTTCTCTCCTTTCTTCATACCCTTTGATACATAATACTATATATCGCATAGTATTATATGTCAAGAGGTATTTCTTCGTTTTTTTGAGAGGGGGGGTATGGCTTCGCAATTGCAGATGAAGGAAATGGCATAGGGGGACTGTTGACAGACGCGCTTTCGCTCGCGAGCAATGTAGCGGTACTAAATTCGCACAATGCGTTGCATTGCGCTCATTAAGTGCCGACATTGCTCGGACGGTCTGTCACCAGTCCCCCTATGCCATTTCCTCCATCTGCAATTGCGAAACTTTCATCTACATAGATTTTTCTCAAAATAAACTGCGCAAGTTTATTATGCAAGAACGCTCCAGCGTTCTTGATGTGGCATGTGCGTCAGCTTTGCTGACATCTTCTTCTGCGCA
>JAXJVZ010000266.1:0-12648 GCA_036308285.1 Agathobacter sp.
AAGCAAAAATCCGCCAATTACATACATTCGAGTACCTCTTCCACCCGTTGCAGGAAGTTCGTATGCTGTTGCTTTGTTTGTAAGAACTATCGTTCCCTGCGTGATACCATTATTTGCTGATACCTCAACCCCATCAAGGGTAACAGCGTGAACAAATTCATATCCACTTATGTTCTTTTCTTTCACATAATACTGATATTCATATGAATGTTTATTGCCATTTTCATCTACATATGAGGCAGTCTTTGGAAGATTTTCAAATTTATATAACCAATTTCCATCTTCACCTGGTGTTATTTTAACATTCTCCATGAAACGAACTGACTCCTGGGTATGTTGATCATATTGATATAAATCCACATATATTTCATTCACATCAACATTCTGAATAGTATCACCATTAATATCTTTCCAAATTTTCAATACTTCTATTGCAGTAGTATTCAACTCATTCTCAACATATTCTGTCTTTGAGCTTTTCATAAGATTTGTAGCACTAATACCTGCTGGTACAACAAAATTTCCATCCGAATCAAAGTAGAAATAGAATTTGTGAACCTTTTCTGGAAGACTATATCCATTCGGAGCTGCAGTCTCCATTACATAATACAACACATCTTCTTCAAATTGATAATCAGAAGCTTCCTGTTGCCAGTATATACTAAATGTTCCTCTATCATTTGTTGTATATATCTGACCAGTAGTATTTCCCTCAGTCTTTCCATTATCACACTTAAATAATGTAAACTGTGCATTCGCTAATGCATGATTATAATCACCTTTTTCTACCTTGTAAAAACGATAATTATAATATGTTGTTATTCCTGCTGAAGATTTAGCTTCTGACCACTCATACTCTTTCTTATCATCCACATCCTTATACGATGTTCCGGAAATTGTAGCCTCATTACTAACTCCAAGTTTCGCTCCCTGCACATTAGCAAAGTTACCACTCATCAGGTAGTCATATTCCAATATCAGATATTTACTATCAGGAATAGTCGCAGTTATCTTTTTGACATATCTGTCTCCAAGTCCTGTAATTGTACCTGCATAATAATTTGAAGAATATTCCCATGTCCAATTATTTATTGGGTTTTTAAAGAGAACACCTTCTTCGTTATATGTACATTCATATAACTTCACACTATCTCTAACCAAAGAAGCATCTCTGTTCTCAGCCTCAGCATTAACATAATAGCTTAGAACATCTTCAAGTGTCAGTGTATCACTACCTTCAATTAAATCCTCTGCTTCTTTATTAATAGCAACCGAATAGTGAATTCTTTGTGCATCCTGATCCCAATTGCCATTCTTAGATACCACCTTATAAGTATCTTTCCATTTCTGAGTATGTGATGCAAAAAGTTCTTTACCATTCATATTAATTGTTACATTATTCTTAAAGCTATATTCTTTGCCCTTCTTATAATTCTGAATAGCTTCAGTATCAACCTTACAATGATATATTATTGTAATCATCTTACTTGGGTCAATAGGTGTTTTATTAGTTCTCGAAATCTTTGTAACAACATTTGTTCCCTCTACTGTACATTCATAATCATAACTTTCAGAAATACTTGTAGGATCATTATATTCAACAGTTTTACCAGAAACTGTATTAACGCCTTCCGGAACAATTATTCCAGTCTTATTTGTCCATCCCACCTGAATATCCAAAGATTCAAGTCTTACACCCACTGGTAAAGCATCAGTAATAGTAGTTTCGTAATACTCATTAGAATTATCTACCATTGCTTCTACCTTCCATGTAAGAGCTCCATCATCATTTTCACTGTAGCTTATGTCTGTTTTTCCCTGACCATCAGTCTTCTTAATATATGCATTAATATAAGTATATGTAGCTCGGTCTGACACATCTCCAACTTTAAATGTGTTATTATACCAGTTAGACTGGTCATTAGCCACAGTTAAATCACATGTTGCATTATAGTTTAACACTATTGTTGACGCATCGGATGCTTTAATATCATCCGTTAACGTAAATCTAAAGCCAACAAACTTATTATTCTTAAGAGAAGTATCTGTATCTGACCAGTCTTTCCATTCATAATTTAAATTTTCATACTGGAAAGTTCCTACTTTTCCAAGCCATGGTCTGGAATTCTTAATCTGAGCAATAATCGCTGATAACTGATCATGGGTAAAATACTGGAACCACGAGGTTTCCTGCCAATAAAGCAGTTCATCTTTGATTACTGTTCCCTTTGGAATACCGTTTACAGGCACTGTAATCTTTGTATTCCATTCTAATATTGCAGACTTCCAATCAGCTGATACATTGAATTTTCCTGGTTCCTTATCAACTACAACCTTATCATCTTTTCCTGTATCACCCTCACCTGGTCCAGGGCCTTCATTACTACCCGGAGGTGTAAGAGAAGCACTAGCCTCGATTTCACCAATATATGCTTTATTAACAGTTACTGCTTCACCGTCTTTATATTTTGTATTATAAGTAACTGTATACTGTTGGGTATTTTTGCCATCCTTAACCGAATTAAATTTTATTCCCAAAAATTTTCCTGGATTAGAATTGTCATAAACTAATTCATATCCATTATCAGGGCTTATTGCCAAATCTTTAAGATCATATCCCTCAAACATATCATCTGTCAGCATCATACCAGCAATATTAGTCTTTGCACTATTAACCGATATTGTCCAGTTTGCTCTGTTGTTAGAATCCCATCCCCATTTTGCAAGATTAAGATTCTTAGAAACTGCAATAGTAGTCTGGGCCTGATCTTCTATCCACTTACCATTATCCTTATCTTCAGATTTTACCTTTACAACATTACTTGGATATGCTGTTGTACCAAAATCCACATTCATATCATATGTATATGTAACATAATATCCATTGCAAAGCAGATACTCATTATTGTTCTGGTCTACCTGCTTTGTTGCCGGCTCAATAACCGGAAGATCCATATTGATAATACCGTTTGAATATGTATAAGTATAATCTTTATCTTTAACAAGCTCTTCAACAGCTGTATGCGGATGATTATCCTCATTATAATAATTTACTGTAGCTTTATTAACTTTAATACCTGAAAGCTTTCCTATATTAAGACCTTTACTATCAAGTATATCTTCAAAGCTTATCCTATCAGGTGTTCCATTCTTCGAATAAACTAAAACAGTATATGATAACTGTTCATTTTCACTAACATAACTACCACTCTTATCTACATTAATATCATATAATGTTTCAATCTTTTCTGGTGGAAATTCAATCTTTAATGTATCTGAAAACTTTATTTCAACTTTATCATTCACATTACTGTCTGATTTATGATATAAACTTTCAAAAGAAACATATCCTGTTACCGTTCCGCCATTTATTGATGTCACATAACTTTCCGCAAAAGTAAGTATCACTGAATATGTTCCATTATCATTCTTTACAAATCTGTAAGTTCCAGCATCTACACCATTAGAATCATATAATGTTTTATCAATATTTAAAAGTTCATCTTTAACAACCACATCTGCCGGATAATTATAAGAAAAAACATTTTTTTGTGTTGTGAGGTCTGGACCCGGAATCTTAAATGTAATTTTAAGAGCATCACCTATGTAGCAATCATTTACAGGATCATATACAAGCCCGCCATTGTCTATTACAGATGTAATAAATGGTGCTAAATCCTGCGTTGCCGCTGATGCTGGCTGAATAAGCTGGAATACTGTTGTTCCTAATGCTACAACAGCTAAAAGAATTACAATCGAAAGCCATTTTTTTCTTTTTTTACTTCTTTCAAGTCTGACTTTTCCAAGTCTCTCTATATCCTTATCCAATGTTCAGCCCCCTTTCCATTTCTTCAATTCTTACTTCTTTTAAAATCACTTTATTTTTCCAAAAGAATTTAATGGCCATAAACAATAATAAACCTTTCCAAGAATCTGTTCCTCCGAGATACATCCAATGGTTGTATTTCTCGAATCCAAAGAAACACTTCTATGATCTCCCATAACAAATATCTGTGATTCAGGTACCTGATATGGCATTTCTATGTTACAGTTTCCAAACGCCTTATCTGTTAGATACGGCTCATCTATTGCAATGTCATTTACATATACTGTTCCATCTTCTGCAATGTATACCCAGTCACCAGCAACTGCAATGACACGTTTAACCAAAATTTTATTGTTATAATAAAAAGCTATTATATCTCCAGTGTCCAGCGAACTTCCTTTATTTGCTAAAAGAACCTGCCCCTCCTCTAATGTAGGGGACATAGAAGCTCCTGTAACCTGTAAAACAGGTAACCATAAATTAGCAATTAATACAGCCACAGCAGCTACAACCAACATAGTTCCAACAGTACTATACAAAGCAGAAATAAATCTGTAATTATATTTAACCCTGCGCAATTCCTGTCTCAACTCTCGAATCTTTAAATCTTCCGAAAATTCACTTTCTTCGTCATAATCTAAAAGTTTATTTACTTCTTCAGTTTTTTTCTTCTTTTTTATTTTCTTTTCTATTTTATGTTGACTAATTTTTTTCATGAATTATTTTTATTTTTTTCACTTGCGTATTTTATTATAGCCGCAAATTTATGTATAACCTCTGTAGATTCTTCAAGATTTTTTATAGACTGCTCAATATGTCCTGCAACTTCGATTTCCTTTTCCAGATCTATAATCTTACTATTGGCATCCTTTAATTCTCTTCTCAGATGTTCAATTTCCTTACTTCTATCAAGAAGCATTTCGAGCAACTCACTTCTACTTAATTTCCTGAGGTCTTTCTTTTCCATATTGTAATACCCTTGTAAACTTTATTTATAAATATTATAACATGCGTAAAACAAAAATCATACATAAAATTGTTTTATCAGGCCTTATTTAATATTACATAAAAATCCACAAAGGTCAAGTCCATCTTTTTTCACATTTACCTTATTGAGTTTCCACATTTAACGTGGATTTTAAAGAATTTTCTTCAAAAATTATTTTTCGCATTTTTTTGTAGTTTCCTTTTTCTTAAGATTTTCTGAACATCTGTGACCATGATGTGACCAAAAAAAGAAGGACCGCTAACAGTCCTCCTTTTATACTAAAATTCGAATTTTTTTGCAAAGTAAGCCTCAAGATCTTCAATCTTAATTCTTTCCTGCTCCATTGTATCTCTGTCACGAACAGTAACACATCCATCTTCCTGTGAATCAAAATCATATGTAACACAGAATGGTGTTCCAATTTCATCCTGACGACGATATCTCTTACCAATTGTTCCTCTGTCATCGTATTCACAATTATACTTCTTCGATAACATAGCAAACACTTTCTCAGCATCCTCATTAAGCTTCTTTGACAATGGAAGAACACCAATTTTAACAGGTGCAAGTACTGGATGGAAATGGAATACAGTTCTTACATCAGGCTTGTCCTCTGTTCCAATATTCTCCTCATCATAGGCTGCACATAAAAATGCAAGAACAACTCTGTCCGCACCAAGTGAAGGTTCAATAACATATGGAATATATCTTTCACCCTTCTCTCCTCTTGTCTCATCAAAGTAAGACATATCTTCACCAGATGTATTCTGATGCTGTGTAAGGTCATAGTCTGTACGGTCTGCAATTCCCCAGAGCTCTCCCCAGCCAAATGGGAACTTAAACTCGATATCAGTTGTTCCTTTTGAATAGAAGCAAAGCTCTTCCGGAGAATGGTCACGTAATCTCATCTCTTCTTCTTTTATTCCAAGAGAAAGTAACCAGTCACGACAGAAACCTCTCCAGTACTGGAACCACTCAAGATCTGTACCTGGCTCACAGAAGAATTCCAACTCCATCTGTTCAAACTCACGTGTTCTAAAAGTAAAGTTACCTGGTGTAATCTCGTTACGGAAAGATTTACCAATCTGTCCAATACCAAATGGAATCTTCTTTCTTGATGTACGCTGCACATTCTTAAAGTTTACGAAAATACCCTGTGCTGTTTCAGGTCTTAAATAAACTGTATTCTTTGCATCCTCAGTTACACCCTGAAATGTTTTAAACATAAGGTTGAACTGTCTAATATCGGTAAAGTTATGTTTTCCACATGATGGACAACAGATATTGTGCTCTTCAATAAAATCAACCATCTGTTCATTTGTCCAGCCATCACATGAACCACCAAGATCAATATTATTCTCTTCAGCATAATCTTCAATAATTTTATCTGCTCTAAAACGCTCATGACATTCTTTACAATCCATAAGCGGGTCAGAGAAACCACCAAGATGTCCAGAAGCCACCCATGTCTGTGGATTCATAAGAATAGCGCAATCCACACCAACATTATACGGATTCTCCTGAATAAACTTCTGCCACCAGGCACGCTTAACATTATTCTTAAGCTCTACTCCAAGGTTACCATAATCCCATGTATTCGCAAGTCCACCATATATTTCTGAACCCGGATATACAAATCCTCTGGCTTTTGCTACCTGAACAATTTTTTCCATTGACTTTTCCATAAGAAATTCCTCTCATTCTATATTGAAATTTTATTTAAATATAACATATGTATATACGTCTGTATAATCAGTATCCAAAGAAGGATCATCAGAGAAATCAAACACTTCCTCAGAAGAAGTATCTCCAGTTAATAATTCATCTTCTCCAACACTTCCTTCATTGCTCTCTTCAACCATCTGTGTTGACTCTTCAGTTTCTGAAGCCATCTCAATTGAATTTTCTGTATTGCCAACTGCATTTTGTAAAAGGCTATTGCCTTCTTTGATACTCAAAGTCTTACCATCAACAAGCTTGGTATTCTTTATTGTTGCATACTTAATTTCACCATAAACATTTAAGTTAACATTATTCTTTATTACTGCAACATTATAACCACTCAGACTATTAATTTCATCTGAATCGCATTCAGTAATCTTATCACCATCAATTTTAGCAAAATCCTCAGAAAAACTGTATCCCTGGGCTAATGCTTCTGCAATAGTTCCACTAAACAGTTCAATTCCGTTAAACTTGGAATAATCATTAACATCTTCATAAATAAGAGACAACTTGGCAACATTATCTTCAACCGATAACTTCTTAAGCTTAACAGAATTCTTACCGTTTATTGTATTGTACTCATCTATAGCGCTATCAATATATTTTTTTAATTCTTCTTCATTATATGTATCTGTACTAAACTGCTCTACATCTGTAGAAACAACCTTACCATTCTTTAAAACAAACACAGTACTTTCTTGTGCATCATAATTATTTCCACATCCGCATAACATACATAATGCCAGAAGCATCATTGCCGATATAGCAAAAAACCTTTTCATAATAGCCTCCTTAACGTTATAATCTATGACATTATACACTTTTAAATTATAAGTTTCAACAGAATAATATATTATAAAAAAACTTCTGAATTAAATGTGTGATGAACATAATATTTTAAATACCTTTTCATTATTTCAATTAATTCCAAAAGAACCATGTCTGATACTGTAAATTTAAAGAGTTTTGTAACCTCAGAAGAGACAATATACTGCATTGTATATATGGTATCATTATCGATAAGCATACCATTTATATCTTTACTGCAGTTTTTACAGAATATCCCCCCTCTTTCAACAGAAAATACTAAAAGATTATCTTTTACCCTGCAGTTATTACATTCAAACAAATTAGGTCCCTGTCCATTTATCGATATCGCTTTAAGTTCAAATATAACCCGTACCAATTCCCTCTTAAAAACAGGACTTTCCAGTGCTCTAATAGACATATACAAAAGTTTCAACATTTCTTTCTCATCATTATTTTCCTGACAAAAATAATCTGCAAATTCAAGAAAATAAAAGCCCATATATGCTTTTTCATAATCCTCTGTCAGTTCACGAAAATAATTGGAAATATTTGCTTTAGTAAGTGTATATGAACTGCGTCCCTCAAACAATTCAAATTCTCCGAAAGAAAAAGGATTAGTTGCAGCAAGCAGCTGACTATTAGGTCTTCTGGCTCCTCTTGCAAACGCAGTAATCTTTCCTCTTTCCTTCGTAAGAACTGTTATTCTTTTGTCATAATCTCCAATTGGCATGGCATTTAAAACCATTCCTGTCAACACGACTGTCTGCGACATCAGTTAATCTTTCCTTAGTATCTTTCTTCTGTTCCTTATAAGAATCCTTATAAGATAAATAATCTGTAACTTTTCCTGATTGCCAAAAATTCTTCCATGTTTCCTCCACTTCTCATCCCTCCATACTAATAGCATGGACGAATTAAGCATATTTATCCTCGAAAAAAATTGGCAATTAATCTTCATCTTTATAGCCAAAGTTCTTAATCAAAAAGTCACTGTCCCGCCAGTCCTTTTTAACTTTAACCCATAGCTTTAAGTTAACTTTAGCACCAAGAAGACGTTCCATCTCAAACCTTGCATTTGTACCAATCTTCTTAAGCATGGCGCCCTGTTTTCCAATTATAATACCCTTATGAGAATCTCTCTCGCAAACTATTGTTGCATCAATATCAACAATTCCACAGCCTTTCCCTTTGCGCTCCTTCATCTGGTCAATTCCAACTGCTATTCCATGTGGTATTTCATCATTGAGAGCATGAAGAGCCTTCTCTCTGATTATTTCAGCACAAATAGCTCTTTCAGGCTGATCTGTAATTGTATCCTCATCATAAAACTGTGGTCCATAAGGAAGATATTTAAAAATGGAATCTATAACATCCTGGGTATTTTCTCCTCTAATAGCAGATGTAGGAATTATCTCAGCAAAATCATATACTTTTCTGTACACATCAATGTACTCCAGCAGCTTTTCCTTTTCCGCTACCATATCAACCTTATTAATAATAAGAATTACCGGGGTTTTGACTTTCTTAAGCTGTTCAATAATATGTTGTTCCCCCGCACCAATAAATGTTGATGGTTCAACAAGCCACAATACAACATCCACTTCATTTAATGTTCTTTCTGCGACATTAACCATATATGTTCCAAGCTTATTCTTAGCCTTATGGATTCCAGGAGTATCAAGAAAAATGATCTGCCCTTTGTCCATATCAGTATATACCGTCTGAATTCTGTTTCGTGTGGTCTGTGGCTTATTAGAAGTAATTGCAATCTTCTGACCAATCAGTCTGTTCATCAATGTTGATTTACCAACATTTGGTCTTCCAATAATTGTAACAAAACCTGATTTAAAATTATCTGTCATGTATCTCTCCATTTCTGATGTTAACCAAATAGTTTATTAACCGAATCAAACAGCTCTTTCTCCTGATTAATTATATTTTCATTACCAATCACACAAATATTATCATCAGACAAAACAGCCTGTATCATATCAGCAAGCTCTCTAATGTCTTCATCTGTAGCATTTAATATCTGTTCACGTTCTGTCTGTACCTGTTCATACTCAAGTCCCTGAAGATAAGCCGCCATCGATCTCGAGCCCTTTGCTTCCGGATTAAGAGGTGCGTCCAAATTAGAAAAAGTACCAATAATATATTTAGTCATTTCTTTCTCATCAGCAGTAAAATTCCTGATATAATCAGTAACACCTTCATATACTTCGTTTGTCTTTCTCAGATTTGGATCTCTATATGAAACAAAATAGCTTTCACCACTTCTTAAGAAAGCCGTCATGCATCCATAAGCTCCACCTTTTACTCTTACGTTAGTCCATAAATAATCATAACTTAAAATCACCTTCAAAAGTCTGAGCGTTCCTTTGTATTCAAAACCTTTATCTGCAAAGTTTCCGGTTCTGGCAACATAACAGATAGAAGACGAATCTGTAAAAGCCTGATTTTCTTTTGAAAATAACAGACCTGATCTCTCAAAAATTATGCTGTCTTTTTCATATTTATCAACAAACTTCTCCAAAAGAACATCTGCTTTTCGATATGCTTCTTTATTTCCAGTAAAGCTGATAAGCATTCTGTCATTTGTAAATAACATATCACAAAGCTCTTTTAATTTGCTGGTAACTATAGCAGGATTTTCAGAAAGAAGTTTTTCGATTTCACATATAAATCTGTAATAATCAATTCCATGCAATTTATCCTGATACATTGCATACTTTGAAAAATTTGCCATACTTCTCATTGAAGCAACTGTGTGTCCAGAGCTACTTAGTGCAGCCTGAAGTCTTGCTTTTGTCTGGGCAACTATTTCAATAATTCTCTCAACATCTGACAGGTTGCTCTCTGAAATAATCTCATCTGTCATCTCTAAAGCTTTTGCAAGATTATCTTCTAAAACTCTTAATCTGAATTCAAACTTAACAATAATTTCTTCCTGGTCAGCTAAATTAGGATGAATAGATGTACCACAGCTTATTCCGCCTGTATATATATTTATGGCATTTGATAAATCTGCATATTTATAATTTTTTGTATCGACAAAACCTAAAACAGCAGATAATAGTCCAAGATAACTAATATCCTCATTCTTCACATCAAACGCATCAAACATAAAAGTAAGGTAATCAATTCCATTTGATTCAATATCATGATGGATAATTTTAACCCCCTTAACTTTATGTTCTATATTAGAAAACGGTAAAGCCTCTTTCTTCAAATCTGTTCTCTTAAGCATCGGAAGCTTATCTAACTCCTCTGCCGGAGACGGCTCTTCCTGATAATTTTTAAGTTCCACTGTATCTTTTATCAGTTTTTCTATTTCTTCTTCCGACAGACTTTCTTTATACTTTTTAAGACTATCTGCAAGTTTTTTCTCTTCCCTGCTATTTTTTCCTGCACAAGGCTTAACTACAACAGTTGAACCATGCTTATTCAAAAGCAGATACTCTTCAATAAGCTTTTCGAAATAATCTGTATTCAATAATTCCTTTAGCTTCGCAAATGTATTTAGACATTCCAGATGTAAAAATGGTTTATCATCATCAAATATCCAGCTGTCAAGACACGAAAGTCCATACAAAAGTCCCTTAGGGAACTGACCAAAATCAGCCTCTCTAAACCTGAATTCAAGACTGTTTATCCCTGCCAGTAACGAATCTTTATTTATTCCTTCTTTTATTAGTTCTTTAAGTTTTGAATCAATTATCTCCAAAAATCTTTCTTTATCTGATTCATTAGCATTTTTGGCAACTATTGAAAATACCGGCTGACACACGCCCCCCTCATAAGAGCCATATACATCCTCACCAATTCCAGCCTGAATCAAAGCAGTACGGATTGGTGCCCCTGGCGAACTTACCAATGCATAGTCTAATACATCAAATGCCTGATAAAGCATTGGATCCAATGATGTTCCAACCACCCTGTTAAATGATAAATAAGTTTTGTTATCCTCCGTATCGTCTGAAGCAATTGAGTAATCAGAAGTCACATCAACAATTTTTTCAAACGCTTCCTGTTTTTTTATCTGTGAATCTACCTCAAGATAATCATATTTTGAAAGATATTCCTTATCAAGATAATTAAGTCTCTCTTCCATATCCATATCACCATATAAATAAATATATGAATTTGATGGATGATAATATTTATTATAAAAGGCTAAATACTCTTCATAAGTAAGCGTTGGAATGTAAACCGGGTTTCCACCAGAATCCTTACTATATGTGTTATCTGGAAATAATGATCTGAAAATCTGATTCTGAAGCACTTCTTCAGCTGAAGAATATGCCCCTTTCATCTCATTGTATACAACACCATTTATTGTAAGTTCATCATCGACAGACTCAAGTTCATAATGCCAGCCTTCCTGTTTAAAAATCTCCTCATATTTTGTAATATTTGGATGAAATACAGCATCAAGATAAACATCCATAAGATTTTTAAAATCAGCATCATTACAGCTTCCAATAGGATAAACGGTTTTATCCGGATAAGTCATTGCATTTAAAAAAGTATTAAGCGAACCCTTTGCAAGTTCAATAAAAGGGTCCTTAACAGGATATTTATCAGAGCCACAAAGTGTTGTGTGCTCAATAATATGTGGAACACCTGTCTCATCCTCCGGTGTCGTTCTAAACCCAATATAAAAAACTTTGTTATCATCTGTATTTGATAAAAGTGCAAGTCTTGCACCACTCTTTTTATGTTTTAAAATATACCCCATGGAATTGACATCAGATATTTCTCTTTCTTCAATCAATTCATATGCACTTATGTTCTGTAAATTCATTATAATTCCTCCAAAAAACAAAGTATAAATAGTATACCATAAAAAACCCCCGAATGATACATTCGAGGGCAATAATAAAACTAATTATTTTTTTCAACTATTAAATTCATATGTGGATAAGGAATTTCTATTGCTCTTTCATCAAATGTTGTCTTTATTCTTTCTGTCAAACGCCATTTAACAGGGAAATAGTTATCCTTTTCAACCCATACCCTAAGTCCCATATCAACACTTGAAGCGGCTAATTCATTTACAAAAACATCTATTGGCTCATCCTGCAAAACATCTGAATCCATAATTGCAATTTCTCTTAATACATCCTTTACCAGGGCTAAATCACTATTATAAGAAACTCCCACAATCAAATCTACTCTTCTCTTATCCTGCATAGATACATTAGTAATTGTTGCATTTGAAAGCGAACCATTAGGAATCATAATAACTTTATGGTCAGGTGTAATAATTTTTGTATAAAAGATGGAAATTTCAGAAACA
>JAXJVZ010000267.1:0-19295 GCA_036308285.1 Agathobacter sp.
CCTGTATCGTCATTTTGTAAAAATTCCACAAAAGGGCAAGTTTCAATTTTTAGATTCCGGCTGGATGGATGAGATTGTAAAAGAATGCCTAAGTGACGAGCTGGATGAAAAAGAATACAAAAAGAAAATTGAAAGTATTAAGCGATTTGAGCGCCAGCTTACAGACAATGGCTATCTCGTTCTGAAATTCTTTTTCCAGATAAGTCAGAAAGAGCAGAAAAAACGAATCGACGCACTAAAAGAGGACAAGAATACCAAGTGGCGTGTAAGCGCAAACGATGATTGGCAGAACAAGCATTACGACAAATGCAAGAAAGTTTTTGACCGCTATCTGAATGACACAAATGCACCGGCTGATCCTTGGTATATAATTGACGCAAAGAACAAAAAGTGGGCAGAACTTCAGGTTTTAGAAATTATTGTCAGCGGAATAGACACCGCCCTAAAGAACACCAGCCTTGCAGTTCCGCTTTTGCAGAATGTATTTCCACTTGAGAAAATTCCAAAACTAAATGAGATACCTTTAGATAAAGAATTAACAGAAGAAGAATACAGAAAAGAACTCAAAGAGCTTCAGACCAGGCTCAGTGAACTTCACAACAAAATATACCGCAAAAAGATCCCGGTTATCATCGCCTACGAAGGCTGGGATGCAGCCGGCAAGGGTGGAAATATCAAGCGAATTACAGAAGCCCTTGATCCAAGAGGTTTTGAGGTACATCCAATTGCAAGCCCGGAACCACACGAGAAAGCAAGACATTATCTTTGGAGGTTCTGGAACCGCCTTCCAAAAACAGGCCACATTGCGATTTTTGACCGGACATGGTATGGCCGTGTAATGGTTGAGCGCCTGGAAGGATTCTGCAATGAAAATGAATGGCAGCGTGCCTACAACGAAATCAACGAGTTTGAAAAGGAACTGGCAGACTGGGGCGCAGTCATCATAAAATTCTGGGTACAGATTGACAAAGATACACAGCTTGCGCGTTTTACAGACCGCCAGAACACCCCGGAAAAACAGTGGAAAATCACTGACGAAGACTGGCGCAACAGAGAAAAATGGGATTTATATGAGGACGCTGTAAATGAAATGCTAAAGAAAACAAACACCTCATATGCCCCATGGCATGTGCTTGAGTCAAATGACAAAAAATATGCTAGAATAAAAGCCTTAAAAGTTGTAATCGAGGCTATAGAACAAGCCTTGAAATAATAA
This sequence comes from Agathobacter sp., assembly GCA_036308285.1. Classification (GTDB taxonomy): domain Bacteria; phylum Bacillota; class Clostridia; order Lachnospirales; family Lachnospiraceae; genus Roseburia. The sequence goes on from JAXJVZ010000267.1 coordinate 1,217, forward strand.
TTAATCTTCTTTGACTTATTTTTTTCAGAGGTGTAAAATATAAAGCGTTTGAAAAAAGTCAAAGGAGGAAGAATATGAGTGGAATTTTAATGATGGTAATAGCCATCGTAGTTCTCGGAGGAGCTTATCTTCTCTATGGACGTTATCTTCAGAAGAAGTGGGGAATTGATCCCAACGCTAAAACTCCAGCATATGAATTTGAAGATGGAGTTGATTATGTGCCAGCCGACACGAATGTAGTATTCGGTCATCAGTTTGCATCAATAGCAGGTGCAGGTCCTATCAATGGACCAATTCAGGCTGCAATTTTCGGATGGTTGCCTGTACTTTTATGGATTCTCGTAGGTGGAATCTTCTTTGGAGCTGTTCAGGATTTCGCAGCAATGTACGCTTCGGTAAAAAATAAAGGTCGTACAATAGGATACATAATTGAAGAGTATATTGGAAAACTTGGAAAGAAATTATTCTTACTTTTCTGCTGGCTGTTTTGTATTTTAGTAATTGCAGCATTTGCAGATGTAGTAGCAGGAACCTTTAATGGTTTTGTAGCTGATGAAGCAGGAACTGTTACAAAGGTTGTAGCAAATGGTTCAGTAGCTATGACTTCAATTCTTTTTATTGGTGAAGCTGTAGTTCTTGGAATGATTTTAAAATATGCAAAGCTTAATAAATGGATTAATACTGCAATTGCAATCGTGATGCTTGTTGTAGCATTGATTATTGGATTAAATTGTCCTGTATATATAGGTCGTGATATTTGGCATATTATTATTTTTGTTTATGTAATGATTGCTTGTGTTGCACCAGTTTGGGCATTGCTTCAGCCTCGTGATTATTTAAATAGTTATCTTTTGATTTTTATGATTGTTGGTGCAATCGTTGGTGTATTTGTTGCTAATCCATCATGCAACTTAAATGCGTTTAATGGATTTAATGTTGATGGACAGTTCTTGTTCCCAATTTTATTTGTAACAATTGCATGTGGAGCAGTATCTGGTTTCCATTCTCTTGTATCTTCAGGTACAGCATCAAAACAGGTAAAAAATGAGAAGAGTATGTTGCCAATTTCGTTTGGTGCAATGCTTATGGAAAGTATGCTTGCCGTTATTGCACTTATTGCCGTTGCATCATTTGCAAAGGGCGAAGCTGCCGCTCAGGGACTTACTACTCAGCCACAGATTTTTGCAGGAGCAATTGCTAATTTCCTAGAGGTAATAGGCTTACCACATCAGTTGGTATTTACACTTATGAACCTTGCTGTATCAGCTTTTGCTTTAACTTCACTTGATTCAGTTGCTCGTATCGGAAGGCTTTCATTCCAGGAATTCTTCATTGATGAGGATGTAGACAGCAATAATATGAGTGGTTTCCTTAAAGTCGTAACTAACAAATATTTTGCAACTATCCTAACATTGGTATTAGCATATTTATTAGCAAAAGTTGGGTATGCAGAGATATGGCCATTATTTGGTTCTGCAAACCAGTTGTTATCAGTTTTAGCATTAGTTGCATGTGCAGTATTCCTCAAAAAGACAAAACGTCAGGGATGCATGCTTTGGATTCCAATGTTCTTTATGATGGCAGTTACATTTACAGCTTTGACAATGACAATTATTAAGCTTGTTAAGTTATTTGCTACAACAGGACTTACTCTTGGAAGTGGTTTACAGCTTGTATTTGCAGTATTGCTATTATTACTTGGTGTAATAGTTGCAATTCAGGGTGTAAAGAAATTATTTAAGAAATATGAGTAAACCGTTAGGGAGCACATCATTTTTAGTGTCCCATATGGCTCATAAATAGAGTTATTAAATAAAAAGATGCGAGTAAAATCGCATCTTTTTTTTTGATTCAAATCAATTAGTTATTAATATATTTCCGCGCAGATTCAGTTGTGGCCAGGCCACCCTGACTTGTCTCTTTTAGACATGCAGGCATCTGATTTCCAATGCGCTTCATACTGTCTATGACGTCGTCTGGTGATATTGCACTGCGGATTCCAGCCATTGCAAGCTGTGAAGAAGTGACTGCATTGACGGCGCCATAGGCATTTCTTTTAATGCAGGGTACTTCTACAAGACCCCCAACTGGATCACATACAAGGCCAAGGAAGTTTTTGAGTGAGAGTGCTGCAGCATGAATAATGGCAGAGGCATCACCACCCTGTAAAAAAGCAAGGGCTCCGGCCGCCATGGCGCTTGCAGAACCTATCTCAGCCTGACAGCCTCCGGCCGCACCAGCGATAGAGGCATTTTCGGCAATGACTTTTCCAATACCAGCGGCAATATATAAGGCATGTACCATTTTCTCATCATCTACATCGTAGTCTTGGGCATAGCTTAATAAAACTGCAGGGAGGACGCCACATGAACCTGCTGTTGGGGCTGCGACAATTCGTCTCATGCAGGCATTTGATTCCCCCATTTTGATAGCTTTCTCCATGACTTTTCCAATGAAATCACCACAGATGTTTTTCCCAGACTCATTGTAATCATGTAGAAGAGCTCCATCGCCACCAGCACGTTTGCTCTCAGAACGTAAATTGCCATCGTAGAGGCTGTCGGCACTTTTCATAGCTTCGTACATCTGTAGCATTTTCTGAAAAGATTCATCGGCTGTCCGCTCGCTTTCATCTAATTCAGCCTGCAATATGATTTCCCACATTTCTTTTCTTTCTTGAGTAGATAATTCTTTTAATTCGCTTAATGAATGATATTCAGTCATAGAATGTGCTCCTTGTGCTTTTATTTTACAGTTGCAAAATTATATTGTTATATCTTTATATATTTATTTCTGCTTGGAGAAGACTCCCACTTCTTTGAGTAATGAGTATAGATGATATTTGCCTCAGCAGGAGTATAAATATCCAACTCAGATAAAGCCTCCTGCAGATTGCAGGAATGCGTCAAAGATGTCAGCTACCTGAAAAATAGGTGACCTTAAGAACTCCCTCGACATGTTCTAACCATGAAATTCCATCTTCCGGAATCTGCTGGTCACATTCAAGAACCATAACAGCTTTCTGACCTTTAGCGCTGCGGTACAGTTGCATGGATGCAATATTGACTCCTTTATGTGCAAGCATGGAAGTAACTTCCGATACATGTCCCGGCTGGTCAAGATTGTGAACAATGAGTGTAGGATTGTCGCCAGAGAAATTAGTGTTAATGCCATCAATCTTATCAATGTTGATTCGGGAGCCCCCTATTGATGAGGCCTGGATTTCGATTTGTTTTGATTCAAGGCCCGACAGACGAAGAACTACAGTATTGGGATGTGCTTCCTCAAGCTTCGCCTCGCCGAATACAATTTCAATTCCACGCTGTTTTGCAATTTCTAAGCTGTCAGCAATCTGGTAATCATCAGGAGCCATTCCAAGAAGCCCTGCGACAATAGCTTTTCTGGTTCCATGTCCATCGCCAGTAGCAAGAAAAGAGCCATATAACAAAATTTCTGCTTTTTTCAAAGGTTCATCCAAAAGGCGTCCGGCTATATATCCAATTCGCACTGCGCCTGCTGTGTGTGAACTGGATGGTCCTACCATAATCGGACCAATGATATCAAATAAATCCATACGCTGCCTCCTTGTTCTTTATTATTTTCATTCTAGTGCATTTTATCAGGATTGGAAAGAAGAAAAAGTGCTAGAATAATTAATTTTTAAAGGGGCAAAATGGTAAAATATTATTTAAAATTTTATATACAAATGATTTATTCCAAAATAATAAATGGACCATTGGGGACGGAGTTTTCTGGCTCTTTTAGTGTCCTAAGTGGCTCTAATATTTCAAATAAAAAGCTCCGTATTTATTATAAATGGAATAATAAATGCGGAGCTTTTTCACAACCTATCGCAACCTAATCCAGGGGAAGTCCAAAATAATCATAGTTTTCACCATCATTATCACCTTAACTTGTTAAAATCCAATAATGCTTTTTATTTATCTTAAGTATTCTATCATCTTGCATACGTCCAAGCTCCCTTGCCAGGGCACTTCGGTTAACTCCAAGAAATTCTGCCAGTGAAGTCTGTGAGAACGGAAGCTCTGCTCCCTCAGGCTTATCTGCATTCATGTGAGTAAGGTAAATCATAATCCGGTCTCTAAGAGATTTTTGTCCTAAAATCCGTAGCTTGAGATTGGAAAAAATAATCTGTTCAGCCATACGGTCCATTATGTTCAAAAGAAGCTGATGATTGTAAATGCAGTCTCTGTTACATCGATTTGTGGAAAGCACAAGCTTCCTTAAATCAATCAGCAAAACTACAGCATCTGTCAGGGCGGCAACCTGAACTGGACTATGAGCTATTCCTTTTAGAGCTAACGATTCTCCAAAAATCTTACCAGTAGAAAAATGATTTACATTATGTTTTTCAAAGCGATTAGTGTTGTAGGAGACTTCAAGAGTGCCTTCCAGCACAATTCCACAGCATCTGAATTCGTCACCTAAATTTATGATAATTTCATTTTTGGGATAATGGCCAATGTGGCCGTCTAATGATACCAGCATATCATTAATATATTCAGGAGAGATGCCTGCAAACAGAGGGCAATCGATGATAATATTCCAGTATTTTTTTAATGATTCTACATAGTTCATATACTTTATGTCTCCTTATGAAAATGCCAGCAAAGCTGACATGCATTCTGCATAAAGAAAATGCCAGCAAAGCTGACATGTATTCTGCATCAAGAACATGGGCACATTCTTTAGTGTCCAACTAAATCAATTATATTCAAAAAGTGTTGCCATAGCAACAGAAAATACTTCTGCTTCAAGGTATTATTGCATCATAAAAAAGAAAAGGAGTAATTTCAAATGAATCATAAAATGTTTTGTTTTCAGTGTGAGCAGACTGCTGGCTGCACAGGTTGTACAAAAAGTGGAGTTTGTGGAAAGACTCCAGATGTTGCTAATCTTCAGGACAAGCTTACAGGCGCGCTTATCAGATTGGCAGAGAAAAATCAGTTAACTAAGGAAAATGACAGGCTTATAATAAAGTCTTTATTTACAACAATTACAAATGTGAATTTCAATGTGGAAACACTAATGAATTTACTGGCAGAGGTTCATGCTGCATCAGGAAATGTTGATGATTATGATATGAATCAGGTATGGAAAGCTGATGAGGATATCAGATCATTGAAGTCCTTAATCCTTTTTGGCATCCGAGGTGTTGCAGCATATGCTTATCATGCCCAGGTGTTAGGCTATGAAGATGAAGAAGTAAATGCATTTTTCTATGAGGCTTTAAAAGCAGTAGGCTCAAAGCTGGGAATGGATGAACTTCTTCCAATCGTCCTTAAGGTTGGAGAAATCAATCTTAAGGTAATGGCCCTTCTTGATGAGGCAAATACAGGAACATACGGAAATCCGGTTCCTACAGAGGTTACACTCACAGTCGAAAAAGGACCATTTATCGTTATAACCGGCCATGATTTATATGACTTAAAACAACTGTTAGAGCAGACAAAGGATAAGGGAATCAATATTTACACTCATGGGGAAATGCTTCCGGCACATGCATATCCGGAATTGAAAAAATATCCTCATCTCAAGGGAAATTTTGGAACAGCCTGGCAAAACCAGCAGAAGGAATTTGCAGACCTTCCTGCACCAATTCTTTATACAACGAACTGTCTGATGCCTCCAAAGGAAAGTTATTCGGACAGAGTATTTACTACAGAGGTAGTTTCTTATCCGGAGATTATTCATATCGGGGAGGAGAAGGATTTTGCTCCTGTAATTGAGAAAGCCCTTGAACTTGGCGGCTATGACAAAGACATGGTATTTACCGGAATCAACAATGGTAATACTGTGATGACAGGCTTTGGCAGAAATACAATCCTTGAAAATGCCGGCACTATTGTCGAAGCAGTAAAAGCGGGAGCAATTAAGCATTTCTTTCTTGTTGCCGGTTGTGATGGAGCAAAGCCTGGGCGTAATTACTATACCGAGTTTGTAAAACAGACTCCGCAAGACAGTATTATACTTACACTTGCCTGTGGTAAGTACAGATTTAACGATTTAAATCTGGGACAGATTGGACCATTCCCTAGAATTCTTGACATGGGACAGTGTAATGATGCTTATGGAGCAATTCAGGTTGCCCTTGCTTTAGCAGATGCCTTTGATTGTGGTGTAAATGATTTACCACTTAACATGGTTCTCTCATGGTATGAGCAGAAGGCCGTTTGTATTTTATTAACCTTGCTCCATCTGGGTATTCAGAATATTCTGCTTGGACCATCGCTTCCGGCATTTATTTCTCCAAACGTACTTCAGTTGCTTGTGAAGAATTATAATATTGGGGCAATTTCTACACCGGAAGAAGACTTGAAGAAAATTTTAGGGTAAATAAACTTTTAGAAAATTGCAGATTTATAAAGACACACAGCTAGCTTCTCAATTAAAATATTGGGAAGCTTTTTTGATATTAAAACTCATTTTTTATAAATAGGAATAATATCCTATAAAATAATTGATAATACATATTTACGTGATTATAATATTAATAGATTATAATTTTTCAGAGCAATAGTCCGAAGTATTTGGAGATAGAATAGTATAGGTACATGGGGGTAAAAAAATGAATATGCATATCTATCGCGAAAAACTAACGAAGCTTGAGCAGAAAATCGATGTAGCAATAGAAATATGCGAAAAATACAGCGATAATGATCATATCTATCAATTACAAGCGATAAAACATTCTATACAGACAGATAATTTTCAATTGATTGTAGTTGGAGAGTTTTCTGTCGGTAAATCTACATTGGTAAATGCATTAATTGGTGATAAAGTGCTGCCAAGTGATCCAAATCCCACAACAATAATGCTTAATGTAATAAAGAATGGCGATAAGGAAGTAAAGTACAAAATTCATTATAAAGATGGCAGAGAAATATCTGTTGGAAGAGAAGAATTTGAACGAATGGTCGCCAAAAATGAAAGTGACAAGGAAACAAAAGACGAAATTATTAAAGACTATTACTATGAAGAAGAGAAAAATTTTTCAATTAAAAATGCAGAGATACTTGTAGAAAACAGCTTTGGAAAAATGGGAATTGATATTGTAGATACACCTGGAATGAATGATATCAATACAGCTCGTGAAGAGGTTACATTAAACTATATTCCAAAGTCAGATGCTGCAATTGTAGTTTGCAGTGCAATTCATCCTTTGTCAAAGTCTGAGATGGATTTTATAAAAAGCCAACTTGTAGATCAACAGATTACAAAATTATTTGTAGCGGTAAACTATTCAGATACTCTTCGAACGGAGACAGCAAGGCAGTCAATGTTTGAATTATTTCAAGAAAAACTAAGTGATATTGTACCAAAAGACCGCATTTTTTTGGTGTCTGCTCGTGATGCATTAAAATATAAGCGTCAATTAGCAGGAGATACTTATAAAAAACCAGTAAAGAGTTATGAAAAAACCGGATTCGATAAATTTGAAGAACAGGTGTTAAATTATCTTGCAAATGATAGAGGAAATATCAAATTGCAAAGATATAGCTCGATGTTTTTGACTATATTAAATGAAATTGCTGACGTAACATTAGAGCACAGAAAAAATGCTATTATGTTATCAAAAGAACAATTAGAAGAAGAAGTAACCAGATTACTTGAGAATCTGAATGTTTTAGAAAAGCAATATTCCAGAGAATTGGAAAAAGCTTCTAATGAATTGCTTACCAAGAAGACTGATTTTTCAAAAAAATACGAAAAGAGGCTTCAGAAAATGGGTAATTCTGCGCTTGATGAAGTTATGAATTATCGTGGAACTGATATGAATGAAATACATTCAATTATTTCAAATACAATTTTAACTCACAAAATTGAAATTAAGAATAATTTTATGGCACATATGACTAGCGAAATCCAAGAGATTATTAGTAAACATATCAAAGTGTTTGGAGAAGAATTTAAAGCAATTGGAATATCAGGAATTCCAATTACTGTAATTGAGAATGAAGAATCTCAGGAGTTAGCTATTTATAGTGATGAACAGGTTTTAAATATTATTAATAGTAATAAAAAGGGCAAAACATCTGAAGAAGAAATTGGAGAGGTATTAGTAGGGGCAGCAATTGCTTTTGGAATTGGTTTAATTGGAGCGGCAATTATCACTAATCCAGCATTATTAATTGGAGCAAGTGTTATCGGTAAAATGTTTTCGAGTAATTCAAATTCCAGTAATGGACAAGAATTAGTACAGGATGATACTGTCCAGCAAAAACCCCAAATTACAAATGCTATGATAAAAAATGTGTATAATACGGAAGTTCGTAAATGCTATCTCATGAATATACCAGAGAAAGTTAAAGAATTTAAAAAAGAATATGAGCGCAATATTTATGGCATAATTGACAATCTGAAAGAAAATTGTAATACACAACTAGACGGCATTAAAAAGCAATATCAGGAAGAATTGGATAATAAATCTGATGAGAGAGATCAATATGAAGATAAGATAGACCTCATTAGATTTGATATAAATAGAATAATTGATTTGAAGTTATGGTGTGGAGGGGAATTTTGAGTTATACAAAACGAAGAGAAGAAATAAGGCGCTACATAGAAATTATTGAAGGAGCAATTAAAAAAAGTAAAAACAATACAGATTTAACATATAGAATTACAGAATTGAAGCAAGACATCAATAATGATTTTTTTACAGTGTTAGTAGTAGGAGAGTTTAAGAGGGGAAAATCTACGTTTGTCAATGCCCTACTTGGCGAAGAGCTTATGATAACAAATGTAATTCCTGAAACCGCAACTATTCAGGCGATTATGTATGGAGAAGAGAAGTTAGCGGAGATTGTCTATGAAAATGGAGAGAAGGAACGAGGAGAAGCTAATAAAGAATTTTTGAGAAGATTTTCACCTAAGAATCTGCCAGGTGAAAAAGATATCAAGTATGTAAAAGTTAGCTATCCGTGTCAATTGCTAAAAGAAAATGTGGTTCTTGTTGATACACCTGGTGTTCAGGATTTGGATGAACATCGAGTTCAAGTAACATATGATTTTCTTCCAAAGGCAAATGCCGTAATTATGTTATTAGATGCAACGTCACCGATGACTCGGTCTGAGAAGGAATTTATTGAGGAACATTTAATAAATAATGGAGTTGGGAAAGTTCTTTTCATGTTGAATCGTATTGATTTACTTGATGAGGATGAAGTTGATGTTGAGGAGCATGTTGAATTGACCCAAAAACGTATACGGGAAATTTTAGGCGAACACGAACTGTTTGAAAATCCAATTGTTATTCCGGTATCAGCATATGATGCATTAGAAGGACTTATAGAAAATAATGAAGAATTGATTGAGAAATCTAATATTAGAGAGGTAAAGAGAATACTAAGCGAGACAATATTTGGTGGTGAGATAGAGACAATTAAGCTTAACAGTTATAAGTATCGTTTAGAAAATATTTTGGAAAAGTACAAACTTCAATATGAGAAAGAAAAGAGTATGCTTGAAACTGACTGTACTTCATTGAGTACGCAGTTGGATAATGTTGTTTCCCTGAAAGAAAGTTTAGTACAGAAGAATAGAGTAATCGAAGAATATGTGGAAAATGAATTGAGAGTTCTTTTATCCATGATAGATAAGTCTCTAGACAAATTTAGAGAGGATTTAATTGAGGATATAGATTACGAACTTGATAGATATATGGGAACTGAGTTCAAAAAATTTATAGAAAGAGATATACCGCATATTATTAAAAAACGCACAGATGCATGGGTGACAAGTAATGAGAAGAATATTGAACATTTTTTCAGAAAATTAGAAAACAAGTTAAGCCATTGTCTTTCTGATTTGTTTAATAGAAGGGTTTTTCTTGATTCTGAAGGTCAAACAATGAATGTAAAAACAGAGCTAAAGATGCAGGCTAATGATGTATTTGGCGCTACTGTCGGAGCAGGAGCAGTTGCAGCTGTTGGGACAATTGCGATGACAGCTTTAGGATTTGGGGCACTTGGACCAATTATTACAATGGCAGTTCTTCCTTCTTTGAGAAATAGTTTTTTGAAGGAAGAATTACATACATCAAAAGAAAAAGTAACTCCTGCTATTCATCAGGAAATCAATAATCATATTGAGAAGATGAAAAAAGTTGTAGATAGCAATGTGTATCAAAGAGTAGATTTGTTAGTAAATTCTATAAAAACGAATTACAACAATTTTTTATTTGATTATCAATGTCATATTGAACAATGTGTATTAAAAAAGCAACAACAGGAAAATAGAATTCAGGACATGATTAAAGGCTTGACTGATAATTGTACAGTAATTGACAAAGTACTGATACAAACAAGACAATTATAATTTAAGAAAGAAGGACTTATTATGACAGATTTATTTGAGCATGATTTTGATGCTGCATTTGATTTTCAGAATGAGCATGATTTTGATGACGGTTTAGATGCATTTCATTTCGAGCATGATGGATTGGATAATGGATTAGGTGATGGGTTGGATGACATGCATCATGACTTTAATAATAGCATGGATGTTATGCACACTAATCATGGATATGAATATGATAATGAGGATGGACATGTTTCTGTAGAAGAGAATATTCATGATGGACATGATTATATACAAGATGGCATTCGTATGGGACATACTGAGAAGAATATCTTTGATGGAGAAGATATTTACGATGAAAATCACCAGTTTGTAGGAAGGACAATGGATAACGGAATAGGGGGGGAGTTTGTTTATTCAAATCATGGATTTGAAGGAACTTTTGAGCATGGTTCGGATGGTCACCATACATTTTATGGCAGTGACGGTGATATTTCACATTTTGATGTAGCAGAAGCAGGAAATGCGAGTCATATTATGAGTTATGATGATCCACTTTCTCACATTAGTAATTACATTTTGCCGGATTTAATTTTGTAATTATGAATCAGAATGAAACTGAGATTGCAAGAATAGAGTCTTGCATGAATTATGCAATAAAAGTTGCTACATCGGACCGAAAACAAATAGATCCAGGTATTATTTCTTTTTATCAGGAATTGGCAATGAAAATGCATTCCCCATTAAAAGTGTTGGTTGCCGGCGAATTTAAGACGGGCAAAAGTACATTTATTAATGCAATTTTGGGACGAGAATTATTGAAATCAGATGTTGTTCCTGCGACTGCCGTTGTTACATATTTATGCTATGGAAGTGAAGAAAAATTATTTGTAACATTTAAAAATAAAACTTATGCTCAATATCCAATTAGAGAATTAGCAGATTTAACTTCGGAAACGTCAACGAAATACTGGAATATTAAAAATCAAATAGAAGCAGTATATATTTATATAAATTGCCCAATATTAGAGAAAATTACAATTATTGACTCGCCAGGAATAAATGTAGGAATAGATAGACATGAAAACGCAACAAAAAATGTTCTTGAAACAGTAGATTGTATTATCTGGGTAATGTCAGCAACAAATGCTGGTAAGAAAACTGAACTATCTGAAATTTCTAAGTTGCCTGAATTTTTGAAGCCCTTTGTCGTTGTAAATAGAATTGATGTATTTGATCCAGACTTTGATGATGTTGATGATATTTTATTACGTATAGGAAAAAGAATAGAGAATTATTGTTCTGGATATATAGGTGTTTCTGCATTTCAAGCATTAGAAGCCGCAAAAACAGAAGATGATGAATTGTATAAAGAAAGTAGATTTTCAGATTTTTTGAGTGTTTTGAATGATAAATATATCTCGCAAAAAGAATTACTTTGCAAAGAACGATTTTACAAGGTAATTCATGAAAGAAATGAAAAAATTAATGCCATTTCAATAGAAAATTGTCAATCACAAATAAATGAAGCAAATAAATGGTTATATAAAAATAGAGTACTTGCTCAATGGCAACAGTTAGAAGAGATGGTATCAGCAAGACAAACTTTTGAAGCTGAAATCAAAAAAATTAATATTGTATCTGATAAACAGGTTGTATTAAATATTTTAGAAAGATATATATATTGTTTAAGTTATTTTAATAGCGAATGGTTTTTTTTGGTACAGCAGAAAGGATGTAAAAAATTCATATTGAACCAAATAAAGACATATATTGATTACATGAATCAGCAAACACAGAATTTTAAAAGTTATTTGTATCAAAATGAAAATTTTATGTCAGTTGACCAAATAAAGGCGAATTTATCAAATCTGAGTAAAAATTATAAAGCAATTAAAAAAACTATAGAGCAAATTGAGAATCCTGCGCTAGAGGAAAGGAAAAAAGATTTACAATTCTGGAAGAAAAAGAATAAAGAATTTACTACGGCATTATCAAATATTATAGAGAGTAGTATATTAACAGAATTAAAAAAATATGGAATTTTCTAATTACCTCTAGCAGATTGCAGGAATGTGCAGAGGAAGATGTCAGCAAAGCTGACGTACATTCCGCATTCAAGAACGCTGGGGCGTTCTTGAATGCGGATTCCAGCCATTGCAAGCTTAATTCAATTTGAAAGAGTCAGCCATGCTCTTTAGGTACTGTGCACATTGATCTAAGCTTTGACAGATAGCTGTATTCTCCTGGGCACTAGCAGCGTTGTTCTCAACAAGATGAGCAACTTCTTTTAGCTTGTAATTTACATCTTCAATATCACTTGCCACATCATTGACAGAAGCATTTTGTAATGTCGCACTCTCTGCAACATTTTCTGTCGTTTTCCTCAGCTCATTAGCAAATTCAAGAACCTTATCTGTTGCTATTTTCTTTTTACATATAAATACTTTCTCCCATCAAAAATTGCGTCGCGTTAATTTTTTCTATCTCTATATAATATGGGAAAATTGTACCATGATCATGAAAATTTTCAATGTTTATAACTTTAATTTGGTAAACTGGTAAAAAAATATGGGACATCAGTATCCAATCGGCTGATAGTATTGTTTAGATATCCGTCTTGCGCGTTTGTAATAAGAATGAAAATGTCAAATGATATCGAAAAAGTGCTAGAATAATTGATTTTTAATGGGACAAGATGGTAAAATGTTATATTAGATTTTTATACAAAAATGATTTTAGGAAGTTAAATAATGCCGGAGTTATTATGGAGGCATATCGACCTGAAAACGTAGGAAACAGAGGAAGAATATGGAAAATGAAATGTACAGGAATCCCGATTTGAGTCTGCAGGAATTCTGTGATATGGATCAGTTATACAGAATACTAGATAACTGGTCTAAAAGCTGTGGTATGGCTACGGTGATTATAGATACAGAGGGTAATCAGGTATCGGCGGATTTTGGAGTAACGGAGTTTTGCAGGATGGTTCAGTCCTGTGAAAAGGGTAAGGCATGCTGCGCCGCAACATGGAAGTCGGATTTAGATGGTATTTATGAGTGCCCCTTTGGCTTTTGGGATTTCTCTATTCCAATTGTTTTGCCAGATGGACAGGTGTTAGGCAAAGTGTTAGCTGGGCAGGCTATGTCTGTTAAGCAGAAGGATGAAGAAATACTGCAAAAGGTAGCAGAGCTTGGAATTGACGATAAAACTGTCAGGGAGGTTCTTTCCCGCGTGCATAGAAAAAACGATAAGGAAATGCAGGGAGCCTATGAACTATTAAAAGAAACATTGCATTTCTATATTCAGAATAGTTTTTCCCTTTGGAAGACCAATAATGAGCTGAAAAAGGGTTCTTTTAAAAAGGACAGAGTTCTGTCGCAGATTACCCAGATCATGTATAGCTATAACCTGACTGTAAATCTGGAAACAGAAGATTATTCCCTGATTACAGGAACGGGTATGGAGAGAACTGTTGAAGAATTAAAAAAAAACATAAATCATGGAGATTTGAAGGGGTTTCAAGACAGTATTATTCACCCAGCATACACGAATCGTATAAACACTCTTTTGGATTTTGAAGCAGCAAGAAAGAATCCATTAGAAAATGGTTTCAGAGGGTCACTAGAGTATCCGGTTATCTATCCGGGAGAGTCTGAATATGAGTGGCATGAAATCAATGTGTTTATTGACACAGAGGAGGATGGAACAAGAATTGTTAATATTCTGGGCCGTGATATTACAGAAGCGCATAATGCTCAGGAAAGGAATGAAAAAGAACTTCGTGCGGCGGCAGCGAAAAACCAGATTCTTTCTGATATTACCAAGACCTTGTACAGCTATAATGCTACGGTTAACCTGAATACAGGAAAGTACAGTCTCATTATAGGTACCGGAATGGAAGAGATTATTCAGCATTTTTCACGGACGGATGATTACGAAAAGGCATGTGAATATTTGCTGGAAAAGGCACTCCCGGAATATCCAGAGATAATGAACAGACATTTTTCATTAAAGGCTCTACGAGAACAACAGAATCTGAGAGGTCACATCGGGCAGGTCGAATATGCTGCTAAAACGAAAAGAGGAATCGGCTGGTATGAGGTAAATGCCTTTATGGGTGTAGACGAGGAGGGAAACCCTACTGCTAATATTCTGGGAAGGGAAATTACCGAAACTCACGAGGCACAGGAACGACGAGAGAACGAATTAAAGGCAGTTGCTGCGAAAGATCAGATTCTTTCCAATATTACAAAGACCCTATACAGCTATAATCTGACACTGAATCTGGAAAGTGGAAAATACAGTCTGATTGTGGGTACAGGAATGAAGGATTTTGTAAAGATTTTTGAGTCTACAGATGACTATGAAACCGCATATCAGCAGAATATTCGATATGTAACAGAAGATTGTATTGAATCCTTCGGACAATTTAGTAGTCTGACAGCACTTAGAAACAGAAAAAATGAAAGCGGATACATTGGAAATCTGGAATATTCTGTTAAGACAGATAAAAGCGTTGAATGGCATGAAATCAATATCTTTCTGGGAACGGATGAAAATGGTGCGCCTATCGCAAATATTCTTGGACGTGATATTACAGAAGCTCATGAACAGCAGGAAATCAAAGAGCGTGAGCTTCGTGCTTCCACAGCAAGAGACCAGCTTCTTTCCGGTGTCACTAAGATGCTTTATAGTTATAATATGACTGTGAATGTTAATACTGGAAAATACACCCTGATTACCGGTACTGGACTGGACGAAACGGTTGCAATGATAAAAGCTACAGATTGCTACGATGATATTTATCAAAAATTTCTAAAGGCTGTGGATCCGTCCTATCTGCAAAGAGGAAAAGAGCTTATGGCTCTGGAGAATTACAGGGGACAAAAGGATAAGTCAGGACATTTGGGAACGGAAGAGTTTCCGATGTATTATTCAGAAAAATTGGAGTGGCACGAAATAAATGTGTTCGCAGGATATGATGAGAATGGTGAAACAATTATCAATATCCTGGGCCGTGATGTGACAGAGGCTCATGAGAAAGCTGATACCAAGGCGCAGCTGGAGATAGCCAATGCATCAAGTGCAGCGAAATCTGCCTTCCTGTTTAATATGTCCCATGACATACGTACACCTATGAATGCCATTATAGGATTTACAGATCTTTTGGAAAAGCATCTTGATAATAAAGAGCTGGCCAAATCTTATATAAAGAAAATACAGACCTCCAATGACTTTTTGCTTTCTCTCATAAACAATGTTCTGGAGATGGCAAGAATTGAAAGTGGCAAGACAACTTTGGATGAATCTTACTGGGATGTGTATGAATTTAGTGATACACTATTCTCTTTGTTTGATTCCCAGATGAAGAAAAAAGGAATTGAATTTACAAGAACAAATAAGGTGGAACATCAGGACGTAATTTGTGATGAGACAAAGCTTCGTGAGATATTCCTGAATATTTTAAGCAATGCGTTAAAGTATACTCCTTCCGGGGGAAAGGTTTCCATGGACCTGACGGAAATTCCATCTGACAGACCGGGCTATGCAATATATCAGACTGTTATTGAAGATACAGGTATTGGTATGTCTGAGGAATTTCTGCCCCATCTGTTTGAAGAGTTTACCAGAGAGCGGTCCAGTACAGAAAGTAAGCTTAACGGCACTGGACTGGGTATGCCTATCGTAAAGAAGCTGGTTGCTCTGATGCAGGGAACTATTGAAGTGGAAAGTAAGGTGGGAAAAGGAACGAAGATAACAGTAACCTTACCTCACAGAATTGCACAGGATGAGGATGCTCAAAAAATTATAGAAAAAGTCGAGGGGTACGATGTAAACCAGTTTAAGGGAAAACGTATTCTTCTTGCAGAAGACAACGAGCTAAATGCAGAAATAGCCATCACAATTCTGGAAGAAGCAGGCTTTATGGTGGAGCATGCGGAAGATGGAATCATTTGTGTAGATATGATGGAGAAAGCAGAAGCAGGATATTACGACCTGATTCTGATGGACATTCAGATGCCGAATATGGATGGGTATAAAGCGACCAAGACAATCCGAAAGCTTTCGGATGAGAAGAAGGCGGGCATTACTATTGTTGCCATGACTGCAAATGCCTTTGACGAGGATAAAAGAAATGCATATGAGGCAGGCATGAACTGGCATATTTCTAAGCCTATAAAGATTGATGAGCTCATGTCAGCTTTGACAGAGATTCTAAAAGAATAGATAAAAAGGGAGAAATAAGAAATGAAAAAAATACTTAGTCTGCTGTTAGCTATGGGTATGACAATAACAATGCTAGCTGGATGTGGAACACAGACTTCCAATATTGAAAATGGTGGAAACGAAAACAAAAAAGAAAAAGTCACGGTTGCCCTATGGGGAACACAACTTCTTGAGAACTACACCCAGTATCTGTGTGATACATTCCCAGAAGTAGAGTTTGAGTTTGTTCTGGCAACAAATTCCACTGATTATTACCGTTATCTTAATGACCATGACGACCTTCCGGACATTCTGACAGTACGTCGATTTTCTCTAAAAGATGCTGTTCTTATCAAGGATCTTCTGTATGATTTATGTGATACAGAACTGGCATCAACATTTTACGGCACATATCTGGATAATTACACCTACGATGATGGAACCATTAACTGGCTGCCAGCTTGCGCAGATGTAGATAGTATTATAATCAATGAGACCTTATTTAAAGAGAATAATATTCCTATTCCTACAGATTACGATTCCTTTATTGCCGCCTGTGAGGCTTTTGAAGAGTTGGGTATCCAGGGATTTGCATCTGATTTCGGTTCAGACTATACATGCATGGAAGTACTGCAAGGCTTTTCGATTTCACAGCTTTTGTCTATGGAAGGACGTGAGTGGCGTCAGCAGTATGAGAGCGGTACAACAAATCAGCTTTCTGAAGAAGTATGGATGCCTGTTTTCGAGAAATTCTTTGATATGAAGGAGAAGACTGGTCTTGGTGAAGCTGAAACAAAGATGACTAACCAGAATCCAAAAGAGCTGTACATGGCTGGAAAATTGGCAATGTATCGTGGAACTGGTACGGACGTAATTGCATTCACAGGCCGCGAGGGAGACAGATCCATTTTGCTTCCATATTTTGGCGATACTGAAAAAGATAACTGGTATCTGACATATCCTTCTTTTCATGTAGCAGCCAGCAAAAAGGCAATGGAAGACCCTGATAGGGAGGAACTTCTTTTGGAGATTATGAATGCCATGCTGAATCAGGAAGGTCAGAGTTGTATTACTTACGGCAAAAACATGATTCCATATAATAAGGATGTAAATTTGGAGTTATTGTCTGAATTAGACAATATTAAACCATATATTGAACAAAACAAGATGTATATTCGTCTGGCGTCCAGCGAGATGTTTAGTATTTCCCAGAATGTAGTTCAGCGCATTTTACTGGAGGAATTAAGTACACCGAAAGAAGCGTTTGATGAGTTTAATAAATTAATGAAAGAAAGTCAGGCATCTGATAAAGCAGTTGCACATATTGATACTCAATATTCTAATGAATTTACTACAGAACATGGTAATCTGGCAGCATCTGCTATTTATAATACTGTATTGGCAGAGGCAGATGTTGACCTTGTATTTGGACAGTCTTGTTACATCAGTAGTGATGTTTATGAGGGAGATTATACGCAGAAGGATTTGGGCTATCTCATCAACAACGATGTTGGAAAGCCGGTGATTGCCCATCTGAATGGTGATC
>JAXJVZ010000268.1:0-14763 GCA_036308285.1 Agathobacter sp.
ACCTGTTGCCCGTTACATGTATATGTAGGAAGCTTTACTGCACCTAGGTTATCTCCCCAGGCTTCCTTTAATGCAACTGCTGACCATACACCACTTACTCCGGCAATTACTGAATCATCAGCAGCACCTTCTGTAAGAACTGAATCACCACCATTTACAAATCCACTGTTTGAACTTATATCCATCATGGCCTGTGCGACATCTATTCCTGTTATAGAGCCATCTGTAGAATTCCATGTACAGTAATTAGAAATACCGTCATCATTCAGACCGACCTGAAGTCCTGTATTACCATAAAATGCATACAGGTAATAGCCTGAGGTCCAATCCATGGAAAATTTCTTACCATTTGAAGCTGCCACATTTAGTATGCCATCTAAAGTCTCTACATCTGAATCAGATAAATATTTCTTATTATAATATAAAAAATATCCGTTATCTGCAGTCAGTGGATAGGCATATAAATCATCTCCAAGTGTTGCTGCCGCAACAGAAGCTTCAGTATTTCTTGATATTATATCCTCTGATTCTTCTATAGGCTTTAATACACCGGCTGCCGCTAATGTCGCCAGCTGATCATCCGCAAAAGTAAAGACATCCGGTCCTTGATTTACATCACCAAGTAATGTTGTCTTACACTCTGATTCAGCAACACCACTTACAGAAATAGTAAAGTTCGTATCTGAATATTGAGATTTAAAACTACTTATTATCTGATCCATAAGGGCTGCATCTTCCTCTGCACACCAGACCGTCAGATTAACATCACCACCTGACTGCGTAGTGCCATCTACGCTCTCAGTCGATAAATTATTTGTACCCGCTGCACCGCCACAGCCTGTTAATAACATGCATACAGCAGGTATAAAGCTTGCAAGTTTTAATAGTTTATTCTTCATCCCTGATCCTCCACTACCTAAATTACATCATGCTAATTTGATTATATAGTGTTATCAGGAATTAATCAAGAAATTATGTGCAAAAAGTACTAATTAATTTATCCCAAAAATATTACATCTGGCCCAGAAGATTTACCATTTCAATAGCTGAAAGTGCACAGTCATATCCCTTATTTCCTGCCTTGCTTCCTGCTCTTGCAATTGCCTGCTCGATATTTTCTGTTGTGATGATACCAAATAATACCGGAACTCCTGTTGCAAGACCAACCTGTGCAACTCCCTTCGAAACCTCATTGCATACATAATCATAATGTGTTGTATCACCACGTATTACTGCTCCAACACAGATAATTGCATCATATTTTCCTGACTGGGCCATTTTCTGTGCTGTGATAGGAATCTCGAATGCTCCCGGTACCCATGCAGCAGTAATATTGTTATCGTCCACTCCATGACGAACAAGTCCGTCAACTGCACCACCTAAAAGCTTATTAACGATAATTTCGTTAAATCTTGATGCAACAATACCTACCTTCATGCCTTCTTTTGCTACTAATTTTCCTTCTACCAAGTTAATCTGATTCATTTTTATTCCTCCATAATATAGTTGTATATTTTTATATATTTGTATTTTAATAATTTATTTTCAGACTCAAAAATGTCGCAATAATTAATTATTGTCAAAATCAATTGCTGAGAAAATATGTCCCATTTTTTCCTGCTTTGTCTTCATATATAAAACATCATGCTTTTGTGGCTGAATTTCAATTGGAACTCTCTCTTTTATTGTTATTCCAAAGCCTTCAAGTCCGTAAACCTTTTCAGGGTTGTTGGTTAACAAACGTAAAGATTTAACTCCTAAGTCCCTGAGTATCTGAGCTCCAACCCAGTATTCCCTTAAATCAGGAGCAAAACCAAGCTTGATGTTGGCTTCTACAGTGTCATAGCCCTGTTCCTGAAGTTCATAGGCTTTAAGCTTATTTATCAGACCAATTCCTCTGCCTTCCTGTCTCATATAAAGAAGTATTCCTCTGCCTTCTGCTTCGATTTGTTCCATTGCCTTAGCAAGCTGCTCTCCACAGTCGCATCTCTTTGAACCGAATATATCTCCTGTAAGACATTCTGAATGAACACGGCAGAGTACATTTTCTCCATCTCCTATATCACCTTTGATAAGGGCCACATGATGCTCACCTGTTATGTCATTTACAAAACCTGTAATTCTGAAATCTCCGTATTTTGTCGGGAGCTTGGCGTCTGCCTGTCTTTCTACATGCTTTACATTTATTCTTATGTACTCCTGAAGTTGCTTTATTGTTATGAATTTAAGGTCATATTTTTTTGCCATTTCCCAGATTTTAGGGGTCTGCATCATGGTTCCGTCATCATCCATAATCTCACAGCAGACACCACATTCCTTTAATCCTGCAAGCTTCATAAGGTCCACTGTTGCTTCTGTATGTCCGTTTCTTACAAGAACTCCACCTTCTCTTGCAGTAAGAGGGAATACATGGCCTGGATGTCTGAAATCAGAAGGTTTTGCATTCTCATCACAGCATTTCATCATTGTGTAGGAACGCTCAGCTGCCGAGATTCCTGTCGTTGTATCAATATGGTCTATTGCTACTGTAAATGCTGTTGAATGGTTGTCGGTATTTTCTGCTACCATCGGTGGAAATCCAAGCTTTGTTGCAAGCTCAAGACTCATTGGTGTACAGATTAATCCCTTTGCATGTGTGGCCATGAAATTGATATTTTCCTGTGTTGCAAATTCAGCAGCACAGATCATATCTCCTTCATTTTCTCTGTCCGGGTCATCTGTTACCAGGATTATCTTTCCTGCTTTTAATTCTTCTAATGCTTCTTCTACTGTATTGTATTCGTAATTCATAAGTCCTCCTTATCAGAATCCAAATTCTTTTAGCATATCCATTGTAAGCCCGGTCTTTGGTGAACCGGAATTTTTATTTTCTTCATTGTTGTCTTCACTTACAGGGGCAATTCCCAAAAGCTTTTGAACATATTTTCCCACCACATCATTTTCCAGGTTTACCTTATCACCAGGTACTTTTTTAAGAAGAGTGGTTTCCTCTCCGGTGTGTGGTATAACTGACACCTGAAAATCAGTTTTGCTTACTGTTGCTACTGTCAGGCTTATTCCGTCAATGCAGATTGAGCCTTTTTCTACTATCAGGTTCATTATTGCCGGGGAAGCCTCTATTCTAACCCATACGGCATTTTCTTCTTTTCTAAACTCTGTTATTGTTCCAGTGCCATCGATATGGCCTGATACGATATGGCCTCCGAATCGTCCGTCTGCAGCCATGGCTCTTTCCAGGTTTACCTTTGAGCCTGGATTTAAACTTCCAAGACTTGAGCGTCGTATTGTCTCTGCCATAACATCTGCAGTAAATCCGTCTGGCTTTAGTGTGGTTACTGTAAGGCAGACACCATTTACTGCGATGCTGTCGCCTATTTTTGTTTTTTCTAATACCTTTTTAGCACTTATTGCAATTGTTCCTGATTTTCCTGCCATGCTTAGAGCCTTGACAGTTCCTAGTTCTTCAATTATTCCTGTAAACATTTGTCACGCCCTTTCATAGCTTAGCAGTACATCCTGCCCTATTTTTTTGATATCAATAAGATTAAATTCTGTAGCCTCAGATACTTCTTCTATTCCAATTCCTTGGACCGGACTTTTGGCATCGGCTCCGCCAAAGACCTTTGGTGCTACAAATACCTCAAGTCTGTTGACGAGATTTGCTCTGAATAAGCTGTCATTTAGAATTCCGCCGCCTTCTACAAATATGCTATCAATTCCCTGATTGCCTAGAATTTCAAGAAGTTTTGTAACATCGACTTTGCCATTTTCATCAGGCACATTGATTATCTGAATTCCTTCTTGATTTAGCAAATCTCTCTTTTGTGTAAATTGATAATTATTTTGATTATGGTCATCCTTTTGTGAAGGGCAGGCTTCGTTATAGGCACAGGCTATTATTGTCTTGTGTTTATCGGCAGTCTTTACTATCTGACTGTCTAACGGAATCTTTAGATTGCTGTCGCAGATTATTCTTATGGGACTCTTAAGCCCCTCTACTCTGACATTCAAAAGCGGATCATCTGCAAGTACAGTTCCTATTCCAGCCATTATTGCCATGTTTTTGTGACGCATTTTCTGAACTTCATTTCGTGCCGCCTCTCCTGTAATCCATTTCGAGGCTCCTGTTTTTGTTGCGATTTTTCCATCTGCTGTCATGGCATACTTTACTGTCACATATGGGTGTTTTGTTGTTATATAATGGAAAAATACTTTGTTAATCTGGTCACATTCTTCTCGCAGAAAATCTTCTTCAACTGTGATACCTGCTTCTCGTAAGATTCTGGCACCTTTGCCTGATACTAATGGGTTGGGGTCTCTTGAGCCTATGACAACCCTTGATATTTTATTCTCTATTATGACTTCTGTGCATGGTGGTGTTTTCCCATAATGGCAGCAGGGTTCTAATGTCACGTAGATGGTCGCACCTTCTGCGGATTCGGTAAGGGATGCGATTGCATTTCGTTCTGCATGAAGTTCACCACATCTTTCGTGATATCCTTCTCCGATTATTTTTCCGTCCTTTACTATAACGGCACCTACCATTGGATTGGGATTGGTAAAGCCTAAACCTTTTTGTGCAAGCTCTATTGCTCTTCTCATATAGTCATGGTCAGTCATTGCGTTATCCTCGATAAACTTTAATAAATTATTTTATTTGAATAAACATTTCAGGGATTATATTAGAATTCAACATAAATGCTATTAGAATAAAACTCGAATTAATTGCAAAGAAATTTTCTATGAATAAAAAAGCCCTGAAACCAATTGGTCTCAAGGCTTTTATATATGCAATATATAATATACATACTCACAACACAAAATATATATCTTGCCGTTTCTTCCATCCAGACTTTACTGTCGGCTCCGGAATCTCACCGGATCATGCCTTTCGGCTCGCGGGCTCATCTATCAATTATAAAACAGATATACCGCCGGTCGGGAATTGCACCCTGCCCTGAAACATATTTTATTTATTTATGATAATTTATATACTTGTTACTGTCAAGTTATATTTATTTTTATAAATATATATTATGTTTTTTTAATTGTTAAAAAATTTAGTTTAAAAGTGCATTTTCCAAATCCTGCAGCATTAAATCCAAAGCAGTAATTCCGCCTTCTGCAGTATACCATACTGCCGGATGTGCTAAATAAATAATATTACCATTCCTGTATGCATCTGTATCAACTACAAGTTCGTTCTCCATAATTTCCTGTGCCAGCTGAGCCCCTTCTGTTCCAATCGCACTGTCACGATCCAAAACAAAAATATAATCCGGATTTTCTGCCATCACTGTTTCAAATGAAGATTCATTTCCATGTGCAGAATCTATATTGGAAGCCGTAAGATTATTGAAGCCAATTTCCACTCCGATAATAGAGCATCTTCCATCATTTCCAAGAAGATTGAAGCTTCCACTTGTTGTCATACCTACTAATGCTGTCTTTCCATCCGCTATAACCTGCAATGCTTCAATACGTTCTGCAAAGTCTGCTGTTTTCTCCTCAATTTCTGACTCCAATCCAAACAAAGAGGCAATCGTTGTTGCATTCTTAGTAACGCTTTCTACCAGTCCAATTTCAGTATCTGTTGACAGATAAATAACTGGTGCAATTTCACTCAAAGCATCATAGGATGCTGATAAACGACCACCAATAAAGATTACATCTGGTTCACACTCCATCACAGCTTCCATATCCGCCTCTTTAATAGTGCCAAGGTTTGTCAGTTCACTGTTTTCTGCATAGTCCGAAAGATAATCAATGGATGTATCTGCCATTCCAACTACTCTGTCTCCCATTCCTAAATTATCGATTATATCAAGTGCAGCCAAATCCAGAATTGCAATTCTTTGTGGATCATATGGAACAGTGATTTCTATTTCTTCTTCATTGTGTATTCTTTCAAAAAAAGTGTGCACCTTTGTCGTAAGTTGTACTTACGCCATAAGGCAACACACTTTTATTGTTCTTTCTTATCTTTTTCAATTTCTTTTATGACCTACGTCGCCAGGCTTTACAACCACATATCCGCCCTGCTTTTGGATTATCTCTCGAGTAAGGTACAGGCCTATTCCGACTCCCTCGATTTTACTGCTGCCTTGACCTGCATTCTTGCAAAATCGACTCTCATATCCTGGTAATGAAAAAGCGAATTTTCGCTGTCATTGGCGCTTCTTCTTAATACGGCCTGAATTGGCTGATACAGGATTTCTACATCAAAGGGCTTGGAAATATAGTCGTCGCATCCGGCACGAAAACCTTCTATCATATCAGAGTATGTATCCATTGTTGTAAGAAGCTGGAACTATATCATTTCTAACATTGTAGATTTAATGCTAACTTTATATTTTCACTGTAATCTTTTCCACTTTTATCGAAGATTAACACATGATTCAAGTCCTTGCTTCTTTCTTTGAATGCAGGATATAAGAAGCCACAAATAGGCTCGCTTGGTTCGTAATCTTCATCTACTTGGAAAATGGAGGCTATTAGATAATCGTAGACTTCTTCTGATTCCCATTCAGATTCATTATCAGTTCCTTTTATTGGTATATCATAACTTCCGCGAAATATATATAGTGCGAAAGTAGTTTCGAAGGGAATTTGTTCGCCAAATATTTCGTAGAAAATTTCCATTAATGCGTCGTTCTTTAAATTCTCGGAACATACGGCATCTAGTAGTGTTATCATTTTGTCCTTTCCTCTGGCAGATGATGGAATTTCAATTTCTTTTAGTTCCTCATTTGTTTTGGAAAAGAGAACAGCTTTTGCAAGCTCTAGATTTTTGGTTTTATCAGATGATGATAAATTAAGAAAATTGGTGTTAAATGTTCCATCAACATATCCTTCTTCATCATAGTATACTCCTGCAATTCTTGTGAAATTGCTTCTTGCTACAGTCATTCTTCTGGTTAACTCTAGCATGTCTTCTCTGTCTATCATTTTCATCTTCCTTTTTTGTGCTTTTATTCGAATTTATACTATTATCTAATTCTTCTTGGGAATAATACCAAAACGTATGGAATTACAATTAAAATTACAAACGGCATAAATATATTATTCATAATAGATATTTGGCGATAAAAGGTCAATGCAAATATAATCTGAGCGATTATTGCAACTAAAAGGAACTTACTGCAAAAAACCAATAATTTTTTAGCCTCGAATTTCCATATCTGTTTCTTTTCTACAGGCATATATTGGAGCACTTTATATATGCTACAGTTTTTATCAAATTCCTTATAGAATTCATACCTTCTTACATACATTTCTGCACCAATAAGAAAGACAACTGACATAACCAAATCCATGAAATAATCATCATTCCTCATCTGTGCAGGTAAAATGAAAGCAATTTCTGCTATTGAACAAAGTAAATATGCCAGAAAAGTAAAACTCCATCTATCAGGATTAAATGCATCCGTGTTATTTAATAATTTCTCAAGCCTGCTCATTTCGTAATCTCCTTAATCTTTGGAATAATTTCAAGACTCTCCCCAAATCCAATCAATTTACCCTCTTTCATTATTCCGATATAATCTGCCTTTGTCTCCATCTCTGATGTAATGTGGCTGGTCATTAATATTGATGCCTTTTCATCTATAAGAAGCTCCTGTAGAATTGAGAAAAATTCAATTCTAAATACCGGGTCCATTCCTGCTGTAACTTCATCTAAGAGATAAAGGCATGGTTTGTGTGCGATTGCAAATGCCAGTTGGAATTTCAACTTTTCTCCCCGGGACATTTTCCCATATACTTTGCCACATGACTGGTTCATTTTCTTCATGTCATTCTTAAATAACTCCATATCAAACTCGTCGTATAATGAGCCTAGTATACGTGCATTTTCAATTGCACTGCATTCACCGAAAAATGCCACATCCTCTGAGACAAAGCCTATCCTGTTCATGATTTTTGCATGATTATTCTTTATGTTTTCACCCTGAATGAAAATATTACCTGTATATTTGGCGTTTTCACTCATAATTGTTTTCATTAATGTTGTCTTTCCTGCGCCGTTTACACCCATTAATCCATATATGTATCCAGCTTCGATAGTTAGATTTATATTCTTAAGGCAAAAGCCTCTTGATGTTGAAGTTACATCTTTTAGCTCTAAAATTTTTGTACTCATAGTTTATACAAAGCCTCCATCATCTCTACCATATCCTCTAAAGTAAGCCCGGCCTGTTTTGCATCCTTTATCAGCTCTCCCATTCTGTCTTCAAGCATCACTAACTGCTTTTCCTTTAAATAGTCTGTGTTGTATTCGCATACATAGAAGCCTTTTCCTGCAACAGAACGAATCAGACCTTCCTTCTCCAGTTCCTCGTATGCGCGCTTTGTGGTAATTACACTTACTCCTAAGTCGGCTGCCAGGGCTCTTATAGAAGGGAGCGCTTCGTTGGCTGTAAGCTCATGAGTGACGATTGCATTTTTCAATTGATTCACTATCTGTTCGTATATTGCAAGTGTACCCTGCGGTCTGATTGTTATCTTCATTCTTTCACCTGTTCAAAATCTATTGCTCTAGTCAGTTCTTTCTTTATATGTTTTAAATAACTCAAATATACAGGGACAAATATTATGCAAAACATTATGGATATAATGCATTTTGCGGTTATACCTAATTCAGTCTCCATTCCAAATGCAACTATAAAGGCATTGGCCATAAAAGCCATAATCATTACTGCATAATACAGGATGTATCCCATTTTATATTCAGTAGATTTAGTATCCTTTCCTGGATAAATTGCAATTGACATCATGATGTCGTTAATCAGCAGCAGTATAAAAATGAACCAGTTAGCTTTATAAACTATTGTCAGAATTCCTAAGCTTATAGCTGCAATAACCAGATGGATACAGACTCTAAACAAATAAGCATTTTTTATTTTTGTTTTTCTTTCCTCATAACTTAGTGGGCATAAATATTCTAGTTGTGTTAATTTTGCAGGATGCTTTGATACTGATAAGGTAATAATTGCAAGCGGTAATAAAATTGAAAGCATCATTAATGCATAAGCAGCCGTGCTGGTCTGGGAAAAATAAAAAATATCGTAGCATATTATAATCCAGAATACTGTTTTATTTATATTATCTGTTTTTGCTTCTTTATCGATTTTCTTGATTTTAAACCAATATAAATATTCAACCAAATACCTTCTCATTTTCTTCTGCCCTTTCTCTTTGAATACAGATACATAAACTCTTCAATTGTCGGTCTGCTAATTGTAAGACTATCGTCATATGTATCTCTTTTTCCAGGTTTTATAAGTGCTTTTGTCGTATATGCTGACTCCTCAATATTTATTATCCGGTCTTCTCTTATAAGATTAATCTTGTATTTTTCACCCTCTGCGATTCGATATGTATCTCTGAATTCTTCGATATCTCCTGCAAAAACCAGTTCCCCCTTCTCAAGATAAATCAGATAATCTGCAAGCATATCCAGGTCATCTGTGATATGGGTTGCCAGAATAACCGTTTTCTTTCCATCAGATACAAACTCTCTTATTGTTTCAAAAAACTTCTCTCTAAAATCAGGATCAAAATTAGCTGTTGGTTCATCGAGAATTAAAATTTCCGGATTATGTGCTAAGGCAAATGCAAATTGACATTTTAGCTTTTCACCTTTTGAAAGCTTTTTAAATTTCTTCTTTGGCGATATATTATAGTCTTCTAATAACTGTAAAAACTTTTGACTGCTATATTGCGGATAATAAGCGCCATAATAATTGGCATTTGAAATCACGGAGATTGATGAGTCAAAAAGTTCATCTACTAACACTACACCAAATTTGTTCTTAATCTGTTTTTCACTTTTTTCATAATCCATGTCGTCTATCTGTATTGTTCCTTCATTTGCTTTATATAGACCCAGTAACGTGTTAAGGAGCGTTGTCTTTCCTGCGCCATTTTCTCCTACAAGACCGCATATATAGCCATTGGGAATTGATAAGTTTATGTCACGCAATGTGAATTTATCTAATTTTTTTGTTAGATTGGTAAGGGTAATCATAACTTTGCTCCTCGCTTTGCTATTATATACACAGCTGATATATACTGTATATATACATATATACACATCATTTACAGTTATGTCAATACTATTTTGATAAATCAAAAAGAAAGTTAGAATAATGACCAATGTCATAATCTAACTTTCTTTTTCTATAAATACTCTTCACTTTTTTTCTTATTCTCAGGTAATTGTGCCTTCTGCACATCCAGATATTCCTGATATATCTCATCAACCTTCTTACCTGTCACATCAATTGTGCTGGCAAAATTGATAACCGGGCGTTTCTTTCCCTTCTTATCTTCAAACCAATATAATGTTATTGGCTGAATCTTTGTCTTTGTCTTCTTTGCTATCTGAACAAACGAAGGGTCAAATTCTCCAAATTCTTCCCCTTCTGGTCTTGAAGTTGTACCTTCCGGGAAAATTCCAATCTTTTTATTAATCTTCAGGAAAGAAATCATATCTACTACGGAAGTATAGTTCACCGCTTCAGGATTATCTTTTTTGCGGTCAATTGGAATATATTCTAATTTTCTAAATACCCATGCTGTAAACCTGCATAAGATTGGATTCTTGCTGTTATTGAAAATACTGTCTGTTCCTTCAAAAAATCTAAGCAGGGCCGCCCAGTGTATATGCTTTCCAATTATGGCATTAACAATAATTGGATCAAGCGTGCTTCTGTGATTTGGTGCATAGATAACCGGAACATCATCAGCACTACAGAGATTGTCTTCATTGATAATAATTGGTTTAAAATAACCGATTATAGCTTTTCTGAACCAAGCGAGCTTTTTGAAAAATGATGTCGCTTTTGATGATCTTATCTCATATTTGTTCTTCATGTTACTCTTTTTGTTAGCTGTATCTGAACTTTTCTTCATAATAATCAGCCTGCCCTTTCTATAATCATAAACTTATTGATAAATTAGTTAAAATTTTTTAATTAATTTGTATTATAGCACAAGTTTACAAATATGGGTAAAAAAGTTTCATAGTCAAACTATATTTTATTTGTTCATATTAAACAAAAATTTTTTCTTTCTTCTGCAGCTCTTTTGCCAGAACAAGTCCTTTTTTCACATAATCGCTTGCATATTTATTTCGCACTTTCCAGGCATAATGTTCATCCGGGTTAATTAATTTATCTTCTTCAAATTCTAATATCTTCATTATCCACTCCGTATAGTCGCTATAAAACTCCTTCATTTTGCCAATCAATGCCAATGCCGCATCAACTACTGAAAGAACCCTGCCATTTGAAAACAGACACTGGTACTGACAAACGAGCCTTTAGATATTGGCTGGCACTAGCTTTTTGGGGCTCTTTTTCTACAACAGTTTCATCACCTTCCATACTTGCTAGTACTCATCCATCCGGATGTTTATTACTATGGGAAAAAACACTTTAAGATATTCATTTATTTCCACTCTTGTTTTGGACGATACTCCAAATATTTCGCACATAGTTTATGTCTCCAATCTTTTTTCTATATTTCCCATCATTTTAGTATGATTATAGGCGTGGCATATTTTTTTCAAGACCAAATACAATTAAATATGAATATTATGATATCATTGGGTTAATACGTTAAGTTCCATGCTTACTAATATATCATCCGACTCCTCTTCTATATGCGACAAAAATGTAATCACAAGACCTCTTTCCGGAAGGCAAAAGCATCTCTGTTTCCATTTACCATTAATGCTAAAGCCATCCTGGTACTTCCAGATAAAATATCCATATCCCCCAGCTTTGTTCATCTGCTGGATGGAGGTCGCCATCTTAACATATTCTTCAGATATGATTCTTTTTCCACAATAAGTTCCTTTGTTAAGCAAAAGCAATCCGATCTTACTTAAATCATGAACAGTCAGCTTCATCTGTGAAGCACCATAAAAATACCCTTCCGGACTTCTGCCATATTCATACTTTTCAATGCCAAGCGGCTTAAATATATTGTCCTCAATTACCCTTGCCAGGTCTTCTTGAAATGCTTCCGTTAAGGCAACACCAACAAGATATGCACAAATATTACAATAATTAAATACCGCTTCATCCGGCTTATTTATAGTGCATGAAAGTGAATAATCGATGTAACTTTCCCCTTCCGGGCGAAATGGTAATCCATCAACTGACATTGTCAGCAAGCGTTTTATGCTTATCTTACTCCAAATCTCTTTTTGGCTTGATGACATATTGGCAACTTTGTCAGATGGCAAATACCTGATAATTGATTCATTGAGATTTATTAGGTCTCTATCATAAGCAAGCCCTGCCGCTAAAGACAATACTGTCTTTGTTGCTGAATATATGTCATAAATATTGTCATCTGTATCTCCATAGCTATGAATTAATTGTCCCTTTTCATAGACTTCGACACCATGGACATTCCAGTTATTTCTTTGTATATCCTCTATAAATGCTGCAAAATTCATCTGATTACATTTCCTCCAGAAGTGCCTTCAATCCGCCCTCTTTATATACCTGCTTATAATATACAACTTCATCCTGAATCAATTCATCTATCATCTTCATTCCAAGCAGTTCCACGGGCGCCTTATCGTCTGTCATCAGATAATCTCCCGGCACATATTCCGTAAGCTCAAAAGATACTCTTTTCATCATAGTTCTAATCTCAGCATTATTTTCAGAATCCAGGTTCGTGCCAAAGACCTCTAGCATAGAATCATTGTTCGATGCAAATAATTCTCGGTTTGTACTTCCTGAAACATCAGCTGTATACACATTTGAAAACACATTTGATATCGTATCAGCAAGATATTGATTGATATTGCCCTCATCAGAGCCTCTCATGTTCATGTTAACAACCATAACTCCATCATCTGTCAGATGTTCTTTTACCAATTCGAAAAATTCTACGGAAGACATCTGAAATGGAATGGTGATATCCTGATATGCATCAACCATAATCACATCATATTTTTCATTAATAGCATTAAGATATGCCCTTCCATCATAGGTGGCAACGTCCAGCTCTTCCGGTAATTCAAAATATTCTACAGCAAGGTCTGTGATTTTCTGGTCTATCTCTACCGCAGCAATTTCAACATTATCAAAATATCTTGTACACTGTGTAGCATAGGTTCCGGTTCCATTTCCTAAAATCAGGATTTTTACTTTGTCCTTTTGGTTAATTCCGGTCATGTAAAGCGCTGCCATTGCATAGTCATAATACATTCCTGTAAGACCTGTCTCTTTTTTGTAGACAGACTGGACCCCGAACAGAACATTTGTCGATAAAACCACCTTTTCATCATTCTCATAGACCTGAAGATAATTGTAAACCGACTCTCCCTCATAGGTCAAATCATCCTGCCAGAAGGCAAAGCTGTTATCATGCCCAAGACATACGCATATAATAAATACAATTATGCTTACAGGTACCTTTTTAACTTTTAATAAATTTACCTTCCCTGAAGCAAAATAAATAATTGCCAGCAACAGTAATATCCCTGCAAAAATAAGAAATGTAATCGAGGTTCCTACTGTTGGGATACTTATAAAAGTAGGCACGAAGGTTCCGATAATGCTTCCAATTGTATTTGACGCATTTAAATTTCCAACGAGCTTACCATTGTCATCAAGATTATCTACGGTAAATTTCACAAGAGAAGGTGTAACCGTTCCCAGTAAAAAAAGTGGGAAAACGAATATTACCATACATGCTGCAAACCCTGCAATCACAAGAAAATTGCTGTTTACTGAAAATATCAGAATAGCTGAAATACCCAGAATAATATACTTTCCTAATACCGGTATGAGTGCAATCCAGATAGCTGCAATAATGATTCGTCCATACAGTCTGTCGGGATTAGGATTATTATCTGCTGCTCTTCCGCCGTATATATTTCCCAGAGCCATTGCAATCATTATTGTTCCTATGATAATAGTCCATACAATCTGTGATGAGCTAAAATATGGGGCCATGAGTCTGCTCGCCCCAAGCTCCACTGCCATGACAGACATTCCTGAAAAGAATTCAGTCAGATATAAATAAAACTTGTTTTTTAGAATGGGTCTTTTTTCTTTCATATATAATTTTCCTGCCAATATATTTTTTCTGTTTCTCATTATAAACTATATTGGTTTTATATACAAAGAAAACTACAAAACATGGACGCTCCTTACTCACAGTACACAAAAGTAGGGACGCCAAAAGGAGCGTCCCTACTTCTATACTTCTATACTTCTATTTCTGTTTTTTTATGCTAATAAATGATACTATTGCAAACACAGCATTAATCACGCACCAGCCAGACCAGATTGCCAAATCTGAAAAGCTTCCATAATTTGTAAATCCAATCAGAGCCGCAAGTCCAAATAGAATAATTAATGCGATATTGCCACTATTCTTTTCTGACTTTCTCGTGGCAATTGATACGATTCCACCTGCAAGCATAAAAGCTGCAACCAGCACTCCTGCAGTACCCGAGACTTCTCCGTTTTCCTCAAGAGCATTTGATAAGCCTGCTGCACATGACTGAAATGTAACTATCACAAATAAAATAATTGATAAAATACCTGAAACTAACTTCCAAACCTTCATATAACTTTTCCTCCAAACATAACTATTCAGAATCCCACCCATACATTCGCAAAACCGCACGATAAATCGTGCTTTACCGCTACTACGTAGCTAATTTTGCTCATATATGGGGCGGTGACTCTATTCGAGCCACCTTGGAATAAGATAAACTGCTACTTACAT